>NZ_JBIRZS010000009.1:0-139549 GCF_044391085.1 Paenarthrobacter sp. NPDC018779
CAAGCGACAGAGCGTCAAAATCATGCCGGAGCCGGCAGGCCAGCACACCCATATCCTGCACCAGGAAACAGGCTACGAAAAAGGTAACGAGCGTCACGGGGGTGGGGAATTGTTTAGAGGAGGCGGCGTTCGGCGGCCCACTTGGTGAGCTCGTGGCGGCTGGAGAGCTGGAGTTTCCGGAGTACCGCGGAGACGTGCGTCTCCACGGTCTTGATGGAAATGAACAGTTCCTTGGCCACTTCCTTGTAGCTGTAACCCCGGGCGATCAGGCGCATGACTTCCAGTTCGCGGGCGGACAGCTTGTCCAGCTCATCGTCCGCGATGTCCGCCGGGGCCGTCCCGAAGGCGTCCAGGACAAACCCCGCGAGCCGGGGCGAGAAGACGGCGTCACCATCGGCCACCCGGATCACGGCATCGGAAATCTCGGCGCCGGAAATGGTCTTGGTGACATATCCGCGCGCACCGGCACGGATTACGGCCACCACATCCTCAGCGGCGTCGGACACGCTGAGCGCAAGGAAGCTCGTGGAGCCCAGCAAGGCAGCGGAACCCGCAATGACTTCGCGCCCGCCGCCGCCCAGTCCACCGGGAAGGTGGACGTCGAGCAGGACCACCTCGGGCCGGGTCTCTGCGATCACGGCGATGGCCTGTTCAACGGTGCCGGCCTCGCCCACCACGTTCATCCTCTGGTCGAGATCGGCCTTCAACCCGGACCGGAAGATGGTGTGGTCATCCACGATCACCACACGCACGCTCCGCCCGATGCCGTCCTGGGTGGTGTTATTCATGGCTTGGTTTCTCCGTTCCTTGAGTCGCCGTTCTCGGCGGTGGCCGCGGGCAGCGCCAGGCGGACCTCCGTGCCGTCGGCACTGCTGATGATCTTCGCGGTGCCGCCGTGGCGTTTCATGCGGCCGATAATGGATTCCTTGACGCCCATGCGGTCATCCGGCACGGCGTCGGGGTCGAATCCGGGACCACGGTCCTTGACGAAGACTTCCGTACCACCGGCCGTGCTTTCCAGATAGACCGAAACAGTCCCGCCGCCGTGGCGAGCCGCATTCAGCATCGCCTCCCTGGCGGCCTGGACAAGGGCCTCATGCCTGTCGGTCATCTCCGTGTCACCAACAGTCACCACCTCCACGGCATGGCCATGGGCGTCCTCCACCTCGGCAGCGACGGCCTTGATGCGCTCGGCCAGGAGTCCTGATTCCTTGGTGGAGTCGCTGAAGAGCCATGAACGCAGTTCACGTTCCTGGGCCCTCGCCAGGCGGACCACGTCCTGCTCGGAACCGGCCCTTCGCTGGATGAGGGCGAGCGTTTGCAGGACGGAGTCGTGGAGGTGCGCGGCGATCTCGGCCCGCTCGGTTTCCCGGACCCGGCCGGCCCGTTCCGTCTCCAGGTCCTTCCAGAACTTCAGGCCCCAAGGGAGCAGCACCAGGGCCACACCGCCCAGCACGGCCACCGAAGCAAGGAGGGCCAGCCACGTTTGCTCCCAGGACCCCGAGCCGGAAACCATCACCAGGACTCCGGCCACCACCAGGGCCAGGCCGGCCGCCAGGCGGACCCAGCCCCCGGCTTGGTCCGCTTTGGTCTTGTCCACCAGGCCGGCCCTGCGGGTCTCGTCGAGCTGCATCCACGCTATGGCTGCGCCACCCAGGATCGCCGCAGCAGGGATGAGTGTTCCCAGGGGAAGGTCCACGCCGAATTGCCGGGCCACCAGGATTGCTGCAACCAGCAGCAGGCCGGCGCCCAGCAGGATCTCCTTGCCGTACTGGATGCGCCGGAACGTAAACCAAGGTGCGGTGCCGTCCGCCGGCCTGAACCACCCGCCTGCACCTGCAACGGGTTCTCCCGGAGTTCCCGGAGCCGCCACGTACGCAGCCGCCCCGGATGGCGCGCCGGACGCTGCGGATGCTGTCGCGGCCCCGAAAGCCGGAGATCCCGGCGGTGCGCCAAAAACGGCAGGCGACGGACCGGCGTCGTACGTTCCTTCTGTCCCGGACGCCGACGGCGGCTGGCTCACCGCAGGAGCAATGGGCGACGCCGGCCGCTTGGCATTGCGGCGTGCATTCTCATCCGCGGTGGGAACCATGGTCCATAACCAGGCGTAGAAGGCCAGGCCCGCTCCCCCGGCGAAACAGGCCAGGACCATGCCCACCCGGACGTACTTGACCGGCCAGCCCAAATGCGCGGCGAGTCCGCTGCAGACGCCCGCGATCATGCGGTCGCTGCTGCGGACCAGCGGCGGGCGTTGTACAGCAGTGCTCATGTACCCATCCAAACACGGATCAGGGTTGCCCGGACCGGAAACCAGCCTTGTTCGGGGGTCCCTCAGGGATCATTCAGGGTATCCCCCAGTAGAGGCCAGGCAGGCACCAACGGCAGGATCGAAGTATGAACGCGAACAGCATGAACCCCGAGGAATCCGGCCGCCCTGCCAACGCGGGCTCCCCGGGTCCCGACGCCACCACCGGTGCACCTTCCGGCGCACCCACCGGCGAATCCGAAAATCACTCCGGACGGTCCTGGACCCCGGGCAGCGGTCCCGCCGCTCCCCAGCAGAACTTCTTCGATTGGATCCGCAACCAGGGCATCCGCCGTGGACCGGACCGCTGGGTTGGTGGCGTCGCGAGCGGCATTGCCCACCGCTTCGGCATCGATCCGCTCATTGTCCGCGGCATCTTCATTGTCCTGGCATTGTTCGCCGGCGTCGGCGTGCTCCTCTACGGCCTGGCGTGGGCACTCCTTCCCGAACCGGACGGCCGCATCCACGTGCAGGAAGCCGGCGCAGGACGCTGGTCCGGCGGCATGACGGGTGCATTGATCACCACGATCATCGGCCTTCCGGGCCTTGGGCGCGGTTTCTGGGGCTGGGGCTGGAACGGACTTCCCGGCCTGTTCTGGACCCTCTTCTGGATAGGCGCAGTTGCCTACTTGGTCTATTACCTCGTGCAACGCAACAAGAACCAGAAAGCGACGCAGCCCATGAACCGGCAAGACTTCGGCGCCTCGGCACCAACAGCTACGGCCTATGGCGCCGCCGGCTCCGCCCCCACGGTGACCCGCCCCTCGGGTGCCAACACCGGCGTCCCCGTCTATGGGGCAGGGACCGGCAAGCCAGGCGCAGCAGGCACCTCCCAGAGCCCGGCCGGATCAGCCAACCCCGCCGGCCCGTACAACCCGGCAGGCGCCTACAACCCGGCAGGCCCCTATAACCCCTCAGGTCCCCGGCCGCCTTACGGTCCCACCCCGCCGCAGGGCGGAGAGCCCAAGCCGGCCCGTCCCAAGCGCAAGGGCCCGGGAAGTGCCATTGTGGCCGTCACCGCCGGAGCCGCGCTCCTGGCCGGTGGCACGCTGAAAGCCCTCGACGCCGGCAACGTGATCGACCTGGGCAATGCTGCCAACGCCGTGGTTTGGGCTGTAGGCGCTGCTGTCCTGGGCCTTGGCATCCTGGTGGCGGGCCTTCGAGGCCGCACCTCCGGGTTCCTGGGCTTCCTTGCGATCGTTGCGCTGGTGATCGGTGGCATCTTCAACGTGGTCCCCCGCAACGGCGACCGCTTCACATTCAGGGACGTCAACTGGGCACCCGTCAGCATCGAACAGGCCCGCTCGGGATTCAACGTCACGGGGGCCAGCGGCACCGTGGACCTCACGGACCTGAACCTGACCCCGCCGCTGACCACACCGGTCACCATCCCGGTGGACGCGACCGCCAGCAACGTAACCGTGGTCATCCCGGACAACGTGCCCGTGGAAGTCCAAGCGGACATGACCTTCGGCAACCTGAACGAGCGCGGCACGGACCGCGGCGGCAGGCTCCAGGACGACCGCACGCTCTACAACACGGACAAACCAGGAGCCAACCTCGTGGTGAAGATCGATGGCACCTTCAGCAACGTGACCATCCAGGAAGGAAACTGACATGAGCACGAATGAGCCGAACGGTACCCACGACTCCAAGGCCGCCGAAGCAGCAACGGCGCCCCTCCCCCGGGAGACCCGCGACACCGGGCCCCTCCCATCGCCCCGCCTGCAGCAGATCCCGCTGACACCGCACCTGGAACCCACCTACAAAGTGGACCGGGAAGCGGACGACGACGAACCCCGGCAGGCGCGGATCGGCACCGTGGTGTGGGGCCTGGTGGTCATCGCACTGTCAGCATTGTTGCTCGTCTCCACCCTGGGCTGGGTGGTGCTGAACGGGACCTACGTGCTGATCGGACTCATGATCGGCGCCGGCGCAGCCCTGGTGGTCGGCGGCCTCCTGGCAGCCAGCAGGGGCTCCAAGCGAGTGACAAAGAGCTCCGGACAAGGAAGGGTGTAGCCATGGACAAGTTCTTCAGCATCGTCAGGGGCTTCGGCCTGAAGCGCGGACCGCAACGCTGGCTGGGTGGCGTCTGCGGAGGTATTGCGGCCAAACTCAAGGTCGATGTGGCCTATGTCCGGGTGGCTTTCCTGCTCTTCTGCCTCCTGCCTGGCCCGGCCATCGTGTTCTACGTCCTTGCCTGGCTCATCCTTCCGGACCAGGGAAACAAGATCCCCTTGGAATCGTTCATCAGCCAGCGCTCGCGCTGATCTCCGGGCCCCTCGTGTGAAAGACGCCCTGCCTCCCGTGGAGACTTCCCGGGACGCAGGGCGTTTTGCGTGTTTTGGGCAGGTTTCCAATACCGCACGCGCGGGTTGAAAAGTAACCATTTGTGTCCCACCCCACATGCACGTCTAGAATCGTGGGGAGCTCAGCGTGGCGCTCGGCACGTATTCCTCCAAGCCATGAGTGAGCAAACATGAAAATTGGCATTCTTACCAGCGGTGGCGACTGCCCCGGCCTCAACGCTGTGATCCGGGGCGCTGTCCTGAAGGGCATCGCCATCCATGGCCAGGAGTTCGTAGGCTTCCGCGACGGCTGGCGCGGCGTAGTCGAAGGTGATGTCATCGACATCCCCCGCACCATGGTCCGCGGCGTCGCCAAGCAGGGCGGCACCATCCTGGGCACTTCGCGCACCAACCCCTTCGAAAACGGTGGCGGCCCCGAGGTCATCAAAGAGCACATGGAACGCCTGGGCATCGACGCGATCATCGCGATCGGTGGCGAAGGCACCCTCGCCGCAGCCAAGCGGCTCACCGACGCCGGGCTGAAGATCGTCGGTGTCCCCAAGACCGTGGACAACGACCTCGACGCCACGGACTACACGTTCGGGTTCGATACCGCCGTCGAAATCGCCACCGAAGCCATCGACCGTCTCCGTACCACCGGTGAGTCCCACCACCGCTGCATGATCGCCGAGGTCATGGGCCGGCACGTAGGCTGGATCGCCCTGCACTCCGGCATGGCCTCCGGCGCACATGCCATCCTGATCCCCGAGCAGAAGGTCAGCATCGAACAGATCGCCGAATGGGTCCAGGAAGCCCATGACCGTGGCCGTGCGCCCCTGGTTGTGGTGGCCGAGGGCTTTGTGCCGGACCACATGGAATCCCCGCACTCCGAGCGCGGCCTGGACACCTTCGGCCGTCCCCGCCTGGGCGGCATCGCCGACCAGCTCGCCCCTGAAATCGAGGCCCGCACCGGGATCGAAACCCGCGCCACCATCCTTGGACACATCCAGCGCGGCGGCGTCCCCACGGCTTACGACCGTGTCCTGGCCACGCGCCTGGGCATGGCCGCGATCGACTCCGTGGTGGACGGGCGCTGGGGCACCATGGTGGCGCTGAAGGGCACGGACATCTCCCACGTTGGCTTCGAAGAGGCCTTGGGCAAGCTCAAGACCGTGCCGCAGCACCGCTACGACGAAGCGAGTGTGTTGTTCGGCTAGTCTGAATCCATGACTCTCGAGCCCACGTCCGCTGCCATTATCCAGCTGGCGTGGGCTCGCCGTTTAAGGCTCGACGACGCTGCTTTCGCCACCGCCGCGGACCGGCTGGCCTCTTCCCCGGCAGGCCCGCGCGATCGGATCACGCTGGCCGATGAGTCGGCCCGCTCCGTCCAGTTCCTCCGTCTGTTCGGCGTGTCAGCGCTGGTGGGTCCCCAATGGGCCCTTGACTCGGCAGCGGACATACCCGATGCCGAACTCGCTCAGCACGTCACGCTGCTGACACTCACCCGGACCCACGGCGGTCACGGCCTGGGGTCATCGGCGTTGTTCTTCGCCGATGACCTTCCTTTGAACCAACCGTCCGAGGACCTGACGGTATCCCGCGGCAATCCCGAAGCGATCGCCCTGGAAAGCCTGTGCCCACCCGACGACGTCAACGAGGTTGGCCTCCAGTCGCTGGAGCACCGCTTCACCATCATGCATCCCGAGGACGAGCAAGCCTCGCCGGTAGCATGCGGGGCCTACGCGGAGTGGGAAGGCCTCCTGGCGGATATGGGTGTGCTGGTGGCTCCCGCATGGCGCCGCCGGGGCGTGGGAAAGCTTGCCGCCTCCATTGCCGCGCACGAGGCCTTGGCCTCCGGCCTCACTCTTCAGTGGAAGGCCGACGTCAGCAATACGGGAGCCCTTGCCATGGCCCGCAGCTTGGGTTTTGCCACCGGAGGGCTCCACGCTGGCGTGCTGCTCGGTTAGCCAAGCCGGCGGGCACAAAAAAGTGTGCACCGCTGCTGCCCATTGTGCGGGCAACCGCAGTGCACACTCTCTCTTGGCCGCTGAGACTTTATTCGGCTGTTAGTGGCGGGCGTCCTGCGCTGCGGGATCCTGCGCAGGAACGGCCGCGTCCGCTGGCTTGGCGCCCCAGCTTTCCACCGACTTTGGCTTGGCGAAGAAAAGCGCGATCAGCGCACCTAGCAAGATCGCGAACGCGGGCAGCAGGATGGACTGGCTCATGGCCGTCGAGAAGCCTGCATGCAGGAACTCCGGGAGCGCGCCGGTCATGGATGCTTCACCCACGGGTGCACCTGCCGGCGCGGCGGGAAGTTCAGCGGCCAGGCGGGACTGGATCAGCGCGGCGATGGCGGCTGAACCAAGCACTGCGCCGATTTGCCGCGTGGTGTTGAACACGCCGGATCCTGCCCCGGCCTGGCGTGGCGCGAGGTTCCTGGTGGTGGCGTTGGACACGGGACCCCAGATGAAGGCGTTGGCCACACCCTGGAGGGCGCTGGGGAGGAGGAACATCCAGATGGGGGTGTCCGGGCCCAGAAGCGATGCTGTCCAGAAGAGCGCGCCGGACAGGCAGACCAGTCCGAATGCGGCGAACCAGCGGGGGTTGGCGCGGTCGATCAGCTTTCCAACAAACGGGGCCAGGCCGCCGGAGATCACGGCCATGGGGATCATCAGCAGCGCTGACTGCGTGGGCGTCAGTCCACGGACCACCTGGTAGTAGAAGATCGTGGGAAGCGGGAACGCGGTGACCGTGAAGCCCACGGCCATGATGGTGGAGTTGCCCAGGGAGAAGTTGCGGTCCTTGAACAAGCCCAGGGGCAGGAGCGGCTCACCACCACGGCGTTCGAGCCACCACTGCCAGGCTACGAAGACGGCCAACACCACGATGCCGGCGATGATGAGGCCCCACACCGTGATGACGCCGTTGACCGCTCCCCACTTGTAGGTCTGGCCTTCCTGGATGCCGAAGACCAGCAGGAACATGCCAATGGCCGAGAGCACCACCCCAAGGATGTCGAAGGAGTGGCTGTGGGTGGTCAGCTTGGGCACGAAGCGGGTGACCAGGATGAAGGCCACGATGCCGATGGGAACGTTGACGAAGAAGATCCACTCCCAGCCGAGCCCGTCCACCAGCACGCCACCCAGGATGGGTCCCACCAGGACGGCCATGCCCGCTGTTGCACCCCACAAACCCATGGCTGCGCCGCGGCGGTCCGGCGGGAAGATGCGGGTGATGACGGCCATGGTTTGGGGCGTCATCATGGCTGCACCCAGGCCTTGGACGGCACGTGCGGCAATGAGCATGGTGACGTCTCCGGAGAGTCCGCACCACAGCGAGGCCAGGGTGAAGACCACCAGGCCAATGAGGTACAGGTTCTTGGGACCGAAGCGGTCACCAAGCCTGCCGGTGATCAGCAGGGGCACCGCGTAGGCCAGGAGGTACGCGCTGGTTACCCAGATCACGGCGTTGATATCGGTATTGAGGCCTTCCATGATCCGTGGATTGGCGACCGACACAATGGTGGTGTCGATCAGGATCATGAAGAAGCCAACCACGAGTGACCAGAGGGCCGGCCACGGCTTAGCTACGTTTTCCAAGGGATTCCTTTGGCTTGGTGGAAAGTTCGGACGGAGTTGGCTGGGGGTTGTCCCAGGGCAGCTGACCGCTGCGCAACTCCGCAAGGAGCTCGCGGATCCACGAGATCTCTGTTCGAAGCATGGCTTGTTGATAGGTGACGTCTATCCAATATTTGCGTTCCAGGCCCTTGGCCGTCACAGCCGCCTCGGCCTGCCGGAGGAAGTCGAGATCGGCACTGAGGGCCGCCAACCGTCCCTCGAGCAGTCCGGCCACCACCTCCGCCGGGAGGTGATGGGCCTCCGCGATGGCGTGGGGAAAGGTGGGGTATTCATTGATGGGAGTCGCCAGCATGTCCTGCAGTCGAGTATCCAGGGCTTCGTGGCCGGCGGACGTGATCCGGTACGTTGTGCGCTCAGGCCGGTTGCCTTCGCGCTCGGTACCGGCGGTTTCCACCAGGCCGCTCTCAGCCAGGCGTCCGACGGCGTGGTACAGCGTTCCGGGACGGACCTTGACCAGGCGGTCCTCATGCCGTGCCATCAGGACCTGGTACATCTCGTAAGGGTGCATGGGTCCTTCGGCCAGCAGCGCCAGCGCGGCGACGCCCAAGGGCGTCAGGTCAGCAGCTTTTGGCACGACAAAACCCCTTCCACAGCAAATATTCCACTACAACTATTCCACGTGGAATAGTCAGGCGCAAGAAAACCCTGTTGCCGCAGGCAACAGGGTTTTCTCCGGAAGGAAGTGCCTGGCGGCTAGCCCAACAAATCCAGGATCTCGGTGCGAGCGAACATCTTCGCTGCGTCCCGGGCACTGGGTGTACCGGCGTCGGGATCCGCGCCTGCGTCCACCAGGACCCTGGCGACGCCTGCGTAGCCCTTGAAAACCGCCCCGGCGAGCGGAGTCTGTCCCCGGTCGTTGGCCGCATTCACGTCGGCACCGTGATGCACCAGGAGCTGCACGGTTTCCTCGTGGCCATGGTAGGCCGCAAGCATGAGCAAGGAATCACCAGCGGCGTTGGTCAGCGTCGCGGGAGCACCGGCGCTGAGGTAACCCCGCAGGAGTTCGGAGTTGCCTTCCCGGGCGGCGTCAAAGAGGGCGTGAGCCAAAGCCAACGTTTCGTCGTCGGCCTGGTTCGGAGGCTGGGCGTCCGCCGCCTCCGGCGTGGTGGGCTGGGTCATCGGTGGGGTCCCTTCAGGAATCCGGTCTGGCGCCCGACCACCTGGCCGGCGTCGGGGGCGACGATCACTTCCTGGGCTGCGACGTAGGGCTCATCGCCGTCCATCACCGTCAACGTATCTTCGGCAGACACCGAACGCTTGATGACAGCCAAAGCCACCGGGCCCATCTCGAAGTGCTGCGCCACAGATGTCAGAGTACCCACCTTGCGTTCCCCGGCAAATACGACGCTGCCGGCGGCGGGAAGCGTGTGTTGCGAACCGTCCAGTTGGAGGAAGACCAGCCGCCGCGGCGGATGGCCGAGGTTGTGGACGCGGGCAATGGTTTCCTGGCCCTTGTAGCAACCTTTGTTCAGGTGGACGGACGTACGGATCAGGTCCAGTTCGTGCGGAATGGTCTTGTCGTCCGTTTCGGCGCCCAAACGGGGACGCCAGGCGGCGATGCGAAGGGCGTCGGCCGCCATGGCACCAGCCAAGGGCAAGTCCTCGACTGCGGCCTCAAGCTCTGACACCGACACGAGGTACTCGAACCAGGGACGTTCCAGTCCTGGATGCGATTCTTCGGGAACCAAGCTGTAGGAGTAGCCACCCGGACCCACATGCGGCCAGGGGTCTTCCCACACCAGGCGGTCGGCGAGTTGCTCCACTGGCTTGGTGGAGCCAACCACGGCCCAGTCCGCTGAAACGTCGGCGATCTCCACGCGCAGCATGAACTTCATCTTGTTCAACCACTCGGCAAGGGGTTCGGCTTCCGCTGCCTCGACGATCAGCCAGGTGGTGCCGCCGTCGTCAATCACCCGCGCATCGAATTCGATGCGGCCCTGGACGCTGAGCAGCAGCAGTTCGCTGGCCACCTTCGGCTGGAGGTTGGTGAGCTGCTGCGATGAAAGGGTGTTGAGCCAGCTGAGCCGGTCGGGTCCGGCCACCGTGACCACGCCGCGATTGGACAGATCGACGACGGCGGTACCGGTTGCGAGGGCGCGTTGCTCGCGCAGCGGCTCGCCGTAGTGGGCCGCGACGCCGGCATCGAGGCCGGTGTCCTCGATCGCGCCAGGGCGCGACAACAGAGGGCTCTTGTAAGTCATATGTAGTAGAAGTCCTTGGTGTTCGGGCGTATTCCCTGAGGGGTACGGTTCCTCAGCGGTACTCGGGGTTTTCGAAATCGAAGCGCGTTCCGGCTTTCCATTCGTCCGGCAGGTTCCCGTAGGCGGGAATGCCACCGGCGTCGCGCAGGAGCTTGGCCATGTGCAGCAGGTTCCACGTCATGAAGGTGGTGTTCCTGTTAGTGAAATCACTCTCCGGACCGCCCGATCCTTCGTCCAGGTAGCTGGGCCCGGGACCCACAGGACCGATCCAGCCGGCATCGGCCTGCGGCGGGATGGTGAAGCCGACGTGCTGGAGGCTGTAAAGCACGTTCATGGAACAGTGCTTGATGCCGTCCTCGTTACCGGTGATCAGGCAGCCGCCGACTTTCGGGTAGAAAGCCCATTGGCCCTTGTTGTTGAGCTGGCCCGAGTGGGCGTACAGGCGTTCGATCAGCTTTTTGGTCTGGGAGGAGTTGTCGCCCAGCCAGATGGGGCCGGCCACCACCACGATGTCCGCTTCCTGCACGGCAGGATAGATCTCCGGCCATTCGTCGCTCTTCCAGCCGTGCTCCCGCATGTCCGGATAGACGCCACTGGCGATGTCATGGTCCACGGTCCTGAACAGCTGGGTGGAGACGCCCTGCTTCTCCATGATGTCCCGGCTGATGCGGATCAAGCCGTCGGTGTTGCTGAGCTGCGGCGAGGGCTTCAAGGTTCCGTTGAAGAACACTGCCTTGAGGCCCTCGTAGCCTCCGGGCTTGAGGTTGTCTGTCACTTGCTGCTCCTTTTGCTGGTTGCTATATGGAACGTTCAGTGAGGCCTCGCCGCGGTGGGCGGCCGTCAGGCCGATGCCTCAGGAGGCTTTATGGAGGAATGCCGAGGCGTGGGCTTCGAGTGACTTGCCGTTGGCGGCTACATCCCAGCGCCACAGCAGGTTACCGTCCACCAGGCCGAAGATCCGGGTTGCCGCCGTGTACTCCTTGGAGTGGCTGCCCCGCATCACCATGTCGGTGCTGAGCTGGATCTGTGGGCCTTTGATCTGGCCGTAGTACAGCTCAGTGATGCCACCAGGGTGGGAGATCGAAACGGAGAGGTCAAAGCCGCCGTCCTTGTTCCGGCGCTCTTCCACATCATCTGCAGTCTTAAGAACGGGAACGATGTCCGCGGGGACCAGCCCGGGGCCGCCATCGCCCTCCTGGAGTTCCCGTTCCAGCGCCCAGAATCCGGTCTCGACGGTCAGCGGGCGCAACTTTGTGCCGGCATCGTCACTGATCCAGCTCTCGGCCCGGTACTGCAAGTAGGGCAGGCCGTTGTGGGTGAAGGAAACATGCTGGACGAAGTGCTCCGAGTCCTCGTCGCCGCTGCCAAGCCGGCCGCGGCCTTCCCACTCACCAATGAGCCAGGAAAGGGGGACGAGTTCAGGGGTCAGGTCCGTTGGGATCTCAATAGGCACAACCACTACCTCTGTTGCAGTGCGTGAAGGGGGTGATTACTTCTGGCCCTTGAAAAGGCGGTAGACAACAAAGCCGGCGAACCAGGCCATGGAAATGCTGGCGAGGCCGAGGAGGACCAGGAAGAAGATTTCAAATGCGAGAACAGACATGATGCCATCCTAACCGTTAGTAGATGAGTAGTTTGTCTATGAAGTAAGCCAGCGCCCCTACTGCCCAGACGGGTGCAACACCCATGCCCAATGCAGCAGGAAGATTGAGGCGGCCGCGCCGCAGGGTGGTCATGCGGCGGAAGCACACCAGGACCGAGCCCACGACAACGCCAACCAACGCGGCAGGAAGAACCGCGATATCGGAGAAGACCAGCCCTGCCAGCGGCGCCATGAGCCCGGCCATGACGACACCCAGGGGTGCGACGATCCGGTCCGGCCAGCGGATGACGCCCACCAGGAGTGCCACGGCCGCGCTGAGTCCGGCCACCAGGACCATCTCCTTGACGCCGTTGAACCGCGCACCGGCGATCCAACCCGCGCCGAGGCAGTTGAGCAGCACGCCGGCGCAGCACCCCAGGGTTGATTCAAGCCGCTGCGCCTGTCCGGTTCCCCGGATCAGCTGGATGATGAAGACGGCCATCACGCCCACGGCGATGAAGGCAGGGGTGCCGTCCAGGAATCCCGGCGCGGGCATATAGGCGGCCGTCACGGCCGAGCCGGCGCCGGCCAACGCAATGACCGAGGCCAGGGTTTTCTTGGCGGGGACGGCAAGGAAGTGGGGCCAGCCGATTCCCACAGCGGCAGAGGCAACGATTCCCACGCCCACCATGGCCTCCCGGGAAACGAAGGTGCTGGACACGATGGCTGCGAGCGCCACAAGTCCGAATACCCCAATGCTCCAAGACTTCACTGTGTGCCCGATCCTCAATTCGATGCGCCTAACGACCTCTCGTCAATCCTGCCTCATGGCGGCCCGATATGTCGTAATTCCGGTGCCTGACCGTCACGAATCCCTGACTGCACGGGCCCTGGTGGGTATACTCGGACATCAACAGTGCACTGTCATCGCCTCAATCCCGTTACAACGGCAAGGGCGGTCCCAGTTCGCCGTGACCGGCCGGTGAAACTCCGGTTTCGACGCCCGATGATGCGCGGACAGCCCATTGGAGGAACTATGTCGCACATCCTGCTCCTGACGAACAGCACCGGCTCTTCGGTGGACATCCTGCCTGCCTTGGAGTTGCTCAACCACCGTGTGCACATCCTCCCGGCAGAACCCACAGCCCTGCTTGAAACCGACCCCACGGACATCGTGTTCCTCGATGCCCGGAAGGACCTGGTAGGCGCGCGTTCCCTGACGCAACTGCTCAAGGCCACCGGCCTCAGCGCACCCCTCATGCTGATCCTGACCGAGGGCGGCATGGCTGCCGTCTCTTCGGCCTGGTCCGTTGACGACATCGTGCTGGATTCCGCCGGCCCCGCAGAGGTGGAGGCCCGCATCCGCCTGGCCATGGCCCGTGCCACGCCGGGCGAAGAGGAAACCCAGACCGAGATCCGGGCCGCCGGCGTCGTCATTGACGAGGCAAGCTACACAGCCCGCGTAGCCGGGCAGCCGCTGAACCTTACGTTCAAGGAGTTCGAGCTCCTGAAGTACCTGGCCCAGCACCCCGGCCGCGTTTTCACGCGCCAGCAGCTTCTCACCGAGGTTTGGGGCTACGACTATTACGGCGGCACCCGCACCGTGGACGTCCACATCCGCCGCCTGCGCGCCAAGCTCGGCGTCGACCACGAAAACCTCATCAGCACGGTCCGCAACGTCGGGTACCGCTTGACGCTGGTCCGGCTTCCGGATGACGAGTTGTCCGAAGCCTGACAACACGGCAAAGGGCCGGGAATCCGTACGGATTCCCGGCCCTTTGCCGTTTTGTGGAGGACATACGGGTCGAACGTATCGAAGCCACCCCACTGGTGGATCCCCCTCGCACCCGGCTTCAGGAAGCCGAACGAGATAACGAGACTACCCCCGTTGGCCGGGCATGCCAAATCGCAGGGCTTGCCCCGGGCGTATAGCCTTGCATCATGAGTCACGCGCACCCCGAGAACTGGCCCGTACTGCACGTCACCGGCGCACTTGACCCCGGACTCTTCAAGGACTTCAGCACGCTTGCCGCTGCTGCCGGCGAGTCGGACGGGAACCCCCCGCTCTCGGAGCAGACGCTGGTCACCTTGCGCGGCGCGGACGGCGGCGGGCACTCCCTCCTTTCCTTGGCGCTTTACGCCCCCGATGAAGATTCGGATCCGTCCACCGCGGACGACCTCGCCGGCATCGCCGTCGTCGTTGAAGCGCCCGACGGGAGCGGCGTCCTGGAACTGGCCGTGCACCCCAGTTACCGGAACCAGGGCGTAGCGGGCCGCCTCCTGGCGGCACTCCAGGAAAAGCGCGGCTTCGCAGGCCTGACGGCGTGGTCCCACGGTAACCACGAGGCGGCCGCCGAACTGGCCGCGCGCTTCGGGTACGGCCCGGTCCGGGAGTTGCGGAAGATGCGGCTGATGTCCTCCACCGCAGCACTGCCCGACGTCGTCCTGCCGCCGGATGTTTCGCTGCGCGCCTTCGTGCCGGGTCAAGATGAGCAAGCCTGGCTGGCTGCCAACCGCGCCGCTTTTGCGCACCATCCGGAGCAGGGCTCCATGACGCTGGCAGATGTGCAGGCACGCGAGGCCGAGGACTGGTTCGACCCCGAGGGCTTCCTTCTCGCCGTAAACGCCGGCGGGGAACTCCTGGGTTACCACTGGACCAAAGTTCATCCACGGCAGGGAGCCCACCCGGCGATCGGTGAGGTCTACGTCGTGGGTGTCACGCCGGAAGCACAGGGGCTTGGGCTTGGTAAAGCACTCACTGTGGCGGGCATCCGGCACCTCCAGGACCAGGACCTCCACGCGGTCATGCTGTACGTGGACGCGGACAATGAAGCCGCCGTGGCCCTATACCAAAAACTGGGCTTCGTCCGCTGGGACACGGACGTTTTGTATGGACCGTTAACCAAAAATTAACCACGAGCGTCCATCTGCCGGAAAGGGCTGGACATCATCGATTCGAGCCGCCCAATTGCTTGTAATGTGGGAGGAAACCCCAGTCCTGAGCTTAGGAGAAACCCATGCAGCCGGACCCCGTCGGCACCGCCGGATCCACCTCAAAGGGCGCCACGCTGCCCGCGCGCTTCGGCTCATCGGAAGTGCCCGCCGCACGGGCCACCCAGGATCGCATTGACATTCCGGAGTTCGCCCCGAGCCTGGAGCCCGAAGGCGACATTTCGCCGGACCGGTTCCTCGACCGCGAACTCAGCTGGCTGGCGTTCAACTCGCGCGTCCTGGAACTCGCCGAAGATCCGGACCTCTTCCTGTTGGAGCGGGTCAACTTCCTTTCCATCTTTGCCTCCAACCTGGACGAGTTCTTCATGGTCCGCGTGGCCGGCCTCAAGCGCCGCATCGCCACGGGCCTGGCTGTCCCTTCCCCCGCAGGCCTCAGCCCCATCGAGGTGCTCGAACAGATCGGCGAGGAAGCCCACAAGCTCCAGGAACGCCACGCACGCGTCTTCGCCGAGCAGATCCGCCCGGCCTTGGCCTACGAGCACATCCACATCATGCACTGGAACGAGCTCGACGAAGAGGCCCGGCACCGCCTCAGCCTGATGTTCCAGGAGAAGGTGTTCCCCATCCTCACTCCCTTGGCGGTGGATCCGGCCCACCCGTTCCCGTACATCTCCGGCCTCTCCCTGAACCTGGCCGTGATCGTGAGCAACCCGGTCAGCGAAAAGGAACTCTTTGCCCGTGTGAAGGTTCCGGACCAGCTCCCGCGGCTCATCTCCGTGGACGGCCCCCGCGCCGGTGCAGTTCCCGGCCGCGTTGCCCGTTTCATCGCCCTTGAAGAACTCATCGCAGTCCACCTGGACAAGCTCTTCCCCGGCATGGAGGTCCTGGAGCACCACACCTTCCGCGTCACCCGCAACGAAGACGTCGAGGTGGAAGAGGACGACGCCGAGAACCTGCTGCAGGCACTGGAGAAGGAACTCCTGCGCCGCCGTTTCGGCCCGCCCGTGCGCCTTGAAGTCACCACGGACATCAACCCGAACATCCG
This sequence comes from Paenarthrobacter sp. NPDC018779, assembly GCF_044391085.1. NCBI lineage: Bacteria > Bacillati > Actinomycetota > Actinomycetes > Micrococcales > Micrococcaceae > Paenarthrobacter > Paenarthrobacter sp. NPDC018779. The sequence goes on from NZ_JBIRZS010000009.1 coordinate 16,012, forward strand.
AGCGCTGCTGGTCCGCGAACTCGGCGTGGACGAATCCGAGGTCTACTCGGTTCCGGCGCCACTCGACCTCCGGGGCCTCTCGGTGATCGGCGGCATCGACCGCCCGGACCTGCACTACCCCAAGCACGTTCCGCACACGTCCCGGTACCTGAACGAATCCGAGACGTCCAAGGCAGCCAACGTGTTCGCCGCGATGCGCCGCCGCGACATCCTGCTGCACCACCCCTACGACTCGTTCTCCACCTCGGTCCAGGCGTTCCTTGAGCAGGCTGCTGCCGACCCCAAGGTCCAGGCCATCAAGCAGACCCTGTACCGGACCTCCGGCGACTCCCCGATCGTGGATGCCCTGATCGATGCTGCCGAGGCCGGCAAGCAGGTCCTGGCACTTGTGGAGATCAAGGCACGGTTTGACGAGCAAGCCAACATTTCCTGGGCACGAAAGCTCGAGCAGGCCGGCGTACATGTGGTGTACGGCATCGTGGGCCTCAAGACCCACTGCAAGTTGTCACTGGTGGTCCGCCAGGAAGTGGACGGACTGCGGCGCTATTGCCACATCGGCACGGGAAACTACCATCCGCGCACGGCCCGCTACTACGAGGACCTGGGCCTGCTGACGTCCAACGAGCAGGTGGGCGAGGACCTCTCCAAGCTCTTCAACCAGCTTTCCGGCTACGCCCCGAAGTCCACGTTCAAGCGGCTCCTCGTGGCACCTCGTTCGGTGCGTTCCGGCCTGGTGGACCGGATCGAGACGGAGATCCGCAACGCCCGCAAGGGTATTCCTGCCCGCGTGCAGATCAAGGTCAACTCCATGGTGGACGAAGCCATCATCGACTCCCTCTACCGGGCGTCCCAGGCGGGCGTGAAGGTAGACGTAGTGGTCCGTGGCATCTGCTCGCTGCGGCCCGGGGTTCCCGGCCTCAGCGAGAACATCACGGTCCGTTCCATCCTGGGCCGGTTCCTGGAACATTCCCGCGTCTTCGCCTTCGCGAACGGCGGGGATCCCGTGGTGTACATCGGCTCTGCCGACATGATGCACCGTAACCTGGACAGGCGTGTGGAAGCGTTGGTGCAACTTGCCAGCAAGGATGATGTGAACACGGTCCTGGACCTGATGCGCCGTTATGTGGACGACGGGACGGCCAGCTGGCACCTGGACAACCAAGGCCACTGGACCCGGCACCACCTGGACGGGAACGGCGAACCGCTGCTGGACATGCAGTCCTGGCTCCTGGCTTCGCGTTCGCGTCAGCGGGCAGCAGCGCGGCGGTAAGGGAAGAGTTGAACAGCGATACCCCCGTGGCCGACCAGACGGACCATCCGGGCGAACCGGTGGCCGTCGTCGCGGCCGGCGCCATTCCCTGGCGCATCAACAAGGGCGCCCTGGAAGTGCTGCTCATCCATCGCCCCCGCTATGACGATTGGTCGTGGCCCAAAGGAAAGCTCGACGACGGCGAGACGGTTCCGGAGTGTGCCGTCCGGGAAGTGCGTGAAGAGATTGGGCTGGATGCCACCCTGGGCATCCCCTTGCCACCCATCCACTATCACGTGAATGCGGGCCTCAAGGTTGTTCGCTACTGGGCTGTCCGGGTCAACGGAGACCTTCTCCGTCCCGACGGCAAGGAAGTGGACAGCGTCATGTGGTGCAGCCCGGAGAGGGCCGCGACATTCCTGAGCAACCCCACGGATGTGGCCCCGCTCGAATACCTGGCCAAGACCCATGTCCGGGGCGAACTGGATACCTGGCCGCTGGTGCTGATCCGCCACGCCAAGGCCAAGCCGCGGTCCTCGTGGACCAAGGCCGAAGGCGACCGTCCCTTGGCTGCCACGGGACAGCGGCAAGCCGTTGCCGTGCAGCGCCTCCTGCAGGGTTGGAAACCCCAGCGCATCGTGACCAGTCCGTGGGTGCGCTGCGTGGCCACCATCGCTCCCTATGCCAAGGCCAGCGGAGCCAAGGTGAAACTGGTTGAGGCTCTGACGGAGCACAACCACGACCGGTCACCGAAGAAGACCGCGGCAGCAGTGGAGGCCTTGTTCGACAAGCAGGTCCCCATTGCGGTGTGCACGCACCGGCCGGCGTTGCCCACGGTGCTGAAGCAACTTGCCCTCCATATGCCGGGAGCACTGCGGAAGACGCTTCCGGACTCGGATCCGTTCCTGACGCCGGGCGAGGTCATCGTCTGCCAGGTGGTCCGCGGCAGCGAACGGAAAGTGGTGTCCGTGGAGCAGGTCAAGCCCTTCGACGACTGAGCCCGGTTGACCACCCAGGTCTTTGTATCAAATACTTGACACATTGATTCGAACGCCCTTCACCTCGGAAGGGCTCCTTTCGGCATTGTCTTGGCCGATCGCCGCGGTTTTGATCGTCCATGCCCTGGGCCAGTGGAGCTACCCGGCACCGAAAGCACCCCACAGGTACGCGGAGCTCACCGTCCGCAGGATTCGCGATTTCCTCCCACGAAAACTGGCTTGGACCACACTGGTGATCTTTGCCTGCGCCGCCGCCGCAGTAGTTTCGATCGCGTCGCTGCCGGCCTACGCTGCCGTGCTTCCCACCCCCGCTCCCCCGTCGGCGGAAGGGACCACCGTCTACATGGGCCAGGGCCAGGACGGCAGGATTCCCTGGATCGGAACTCGCAGGGTGGCTCGGTGGCGCTTTGGCGGTCTTGGCGGCGGGGACGGGGTTGGTGCTGGTGCTCATCGCGCGGCGGCGGCAACTGGAAACCCTGGACAGCGACGATAACCGCGTTCTCCGCGCTATCGCGGCCAACCGGCTCCTGCGCACGGCCTCAACGATCGCGGCAGGCCTGGCCGCCATCGCTGGCAACTTCGCAGCACTGCCCGCACCCGGAGCTGCCTGGCAGTCCTCGTGGTTCAACATGCTCGGCTTCGTCAACATGGCGGTCCTGCTGGCCATGTGGTGGTGGCGGGTGCCGAAGCTCCCCTCCCTCGCCGCTGGCAGCAATACCGTGAACGGCCACGCCCTCCGCGCCGATCCCGGGACCCACGGCGCGGCGAAACTCAGCATCTCCATTGGCGCTTTGATGGGCATCATGGGAGCGGCCCCCTCCTGACTATCGTGTTTTGGTACAGCTACATACCCGCGCAAGGCGAGGGGCGCTTGGGACTGGTAATCCTCGTGGCCGTCATGGCTTCCCTCGTCCTCTTGTCCATCGCCGTCGGGGAACTGCTGATTGCCCGCAACTACGGGGACCCGGAAGCACCGCTGCACTGGCCGCGGCAGCCAGTATCGCGGGGTCTGCTCGCGTTCGGGATAGCCTCCGCTGCCATCTTTGCCATTGCCATCGTCATGACCGGTGCGGGCCAGGGTCTCTTGGCAGCATCGCCGTCGTGGCCCGCTTCCTTGCTGCTCACCTTCGGCGTGGGAGTAGTGGGCGCCGCCTCGATCCTGGCCGCCCGCCGTCGTCGTGGTCTTCCTGAGTCTCCAGAGGAGCAAGGTATCGATGCTGCGCTGCGGGCCATCGCGATGTGCCGGATTATCCGGACACTCGCGGCATACTTCCTGGCGCAGTCTGCGATGCTGCTGCTGACCAACGTCGAGGCCTGGGGGGCGCTCTTTCCGGCGTTCGATCGTCTGGCCCCGAGTCCCGCCACACTCGTCGGTGCCATCTTGTTGGCTATCGCCGTTGCAGTATCGGTTACGCCCGTCCGGAGTTTGTTTCGGAGCATTCCCCGCCGGAGCAGCGTCACAAAGAACGCGCCATGACGGCCGGCATCACGATCGACCTCGGCGATCCCGTTCCGCCCTACGAGCAGATCCGCAGGCAGCTGAGCTCCCTGATCGCCGTCGGTGCGCTCCCTCCCGGAAGCCGGCTGCCCACGGTCCGCAGCCTGGCCGCCGATCTCGGCATCGCCGCTGGAACGGTGGCCCGCGCCTACCGCGAACTTGAGCAGTCCGGACTGATTGAAGCACGACGGCGGAACGGGACTATTGTCGTCGGGCCGGCTGAGGTGCCGCACGGCAATGCCGGCGCAGACGCGGCGGTGATGGCCGCCGTCGATGGCCTGATTGCAACGGCCCGCCACGCGGGGTTCCGTGACGAAACGCTCGTCGATCTGCTGCGGGGCCGGCTTGCCCAAACAAGTAAGCTGGACTCGTGAGCATTCCCACCCCTTACGAAGACCTTCTGCGTGACGTCATGGCGAATGGCACGCATAAATCGGACCGCACAGGCACCGGAACCCGGAGTGTCTTCGGGCGCCAGCTGCGTTTCGATCTCGCCGAGACCTTCCCGCTCATCACCACCAAGCGCGTCCATTTCAAGTCCGTCGCCGTTGAACTCCTGTGGTTCCTGCGCGGCGATTCCAACGTCAAGTGGATGCAGGACCAGGGCGTGAGCATTTGGGACGAGTGGGCGGACGCCGAGGGTGAACTCGGACCGGTCTACGGGGTGCAGTGGCGCAGTTGGCCCACGCCCGACGGTGGCCACATCGACCAGATCTCCGAGCTCATGAAGGGCTTGGAAGCCAACCCGGACTCGCGCAGGCACATCGTTTCCGCATGGAACGTCTCCGAGCTCAAGGACATGGCACTGCCGCCCTGCCACGCTTTCTTCCAGTTCTACGTCGCCGACGGCAAGCTCTCGTGCCAGCTGTACCAGCGCTCGGCGGATACGTTCCTCGGCGTCCCATTCAATATCGCCTCCTACGCGCTGCTCACCCGCATGGTTGCCCAGCAGCTGGATCTTGAGCCGGGCGAATTCGTCTGGACCGGCGGCGATGTCCACGTGTACGACAACCACGTTGAACAGGTGGCCGAACAACTCAGCCGCGAGCCGTACGAGTACCCGCAGCTGAACATCCTGCGGAAGCCGGACTCGATCTTCGACTACACGCTGGACGACTTCGAAGTGGTCAACTACCAGCACCACCCCACCATCAAGGCACCGATCGCCGTATGAGCACTCCTTCCCCAGAGAATCCGGCCCAACTCCCCGGCGTCATCTTCACCCAGGAGACCGCTGCCGCAATGACCGGTATCGGCTTGATCTGGGCCCAGACCAAAGCCGGCGTGATCGGCAAGGACGGCAGCATGCCCTGGCACCTGCCGGAGGACCTGAAGCACTTCAGCAAGCTGACCTCGGGCCACCCCGTGATCATGGGCCGGAAGACCTGGGAGTCGTTCCCGGACAAGTACAGGCCCCTGCCGGGACGAACCAACATTGTGGTCACCCGGAACCAGGAGTGGGCGTCAACACCCGAGGCCGAAGGCGCCACCGTGGTGTCCTCCCTCGACGCCGCCTTGCTGGAATCCCAATTCGCGCCCGGCGGCCAAAAGGTCTGGATCATCGGCGGCGGAGAGATCTTCGAACAGTCCATGGGCATCGCCAACCTTGCGGTGATCACCATCATCGACGCCGACCTGGACGGCGATACCTTCGCTCCGGAACTGGGCGACGACTGGACCTTTGACACCATGGCGCCGGCGGAGGGCTGGCTCACTGCCAACAATGGCACGAACTACCGGTTCACCACATGGCGCCGGACGGAAAGCTAGGAACAGCATGCTCAAGAAACCCGAAACCCTCTTTGTGCTGGGCTACATGCTGCTCCCGCTCTTCGCCCTGCTCTCGGCCATCGTGGGGTTGACCATGATCCTGGGTGGGAACAAGATCCTGGGAATCATCGTGCTCGTCGTAGTCACGCAGGTTTTCGCCTTCGGCGCCTTCTTTGCGCTGCGGGCCCGGAAAACGGCACTTATGCAGGAGCACGACGCCGGCCAGTAGTCCCGCTTCGGGGTCGCCGGGCGCTGTGGTGCGGGCCGTCGTCGTACGTTGTGCGGGTGACGTAACCAACAGCGGCGGGCGGGTCCGAAAGTTTAGACTGGGTGAATGACTACAGCAGCTAATCCGTCCGTTGGACTGGTCGGTTGGCGTGGCATGGTCGGCTCCGTCCTGATGCACCGCATGCAGGAAGAGAACGACTTCGCCAACATCAACCCGGTATTTTTCTCCACCTCGAACGCAGGAGGTGCCGCCCCGTCCTTCGCTGATGGGGCCGGCAAGCTCGAGGATGCGTTCGATATTGAGACGCTTGCCAAGCTGCCGATTATTGTTACCGCCCAGGGCGGCGACTACACCAAGCAGGTCCATGGCGAACTCCGCAGCCGTGGCTGGGACGGGCTCTGGATCGACGCCGCCTCAACCCTGCGCATGAACGACGATTCGATCATCGTGCTGGACCCCATCAACCGCGACGTCATCGATGCCGGGCTCTCCGGCGGCGTGAAGGACTTCATCGGCGGAAACTGCACGGTGTCCTGCATGCTCATGGGCCTCGGCGGCCTCTTCAAGAACAACCTCGTGGAGTGGGGTACGTCCATGACGTACCAGGCCGCTTCCGGCGGTGGCGCCCGGCACATGCGCGAACTCCTCAACCAGTTCGGCACCCTCAACAACGAGGTCAGCAGCGAGCTCGACGACCCGGCCTCGGCCATCCTGGAAATCGACCGCAAGGTCCTCGCCACGCAGCGCACCGGTGTTGACGCGACGCAGTTCGGCGTTCCGCTGGCCGGCTCCCTGATTCCCTGGATCGACGCCGACCTGGGCAACGGGCAGTCCAAGGAAGAGTGGAAGGCCGGTGTGGAAACCAACAAGATCCTCGGCACCGCCAAGGGCGCCGCAGGCAAGGAACACATTGCCATGGACGGACTCTGCGTCCGCATCGGCGCCATGCGTTCGCACTCGCAGGCATTGACCCTGAAGCTCCGCGAAGACCTGTCCGTGACGGAGATCGAGAACCTCCTGGCCAAGGACAACGAGTGGGCCAAGGTTGTGCCCAACACCAAGGAAGCCTCCATGGCGGACCTGACTCCCGTTGCCGCTTCCGGAACCCTGGACATCCCCGTGGGCCGTATCCGCAAGCTCGAAATGGGCCCGGAGTACATCAGCGCCTTCACGGTGGGCGACCAGCTCCTGTGGGGCGCAGCCGAGCCGCTGCGCCGCATGCTGAACATTGTGACGGGCAAGCTCTAAGCTTCACCGCATTCACGTCCTGAACCCGTTTTTCCGTTGCTGCCCAGCGACGGGAAAGCGGGTTTTTGGCGTCTCAGCCCGCCATGAACTTCGCGAAAGCCCGGCCCTGCGCTTGGAACGAGCGGCTTGCGGCTGGACCGAGCCCGCCGGCGAACGGCTCCGGAACCACGCCCAAGTCCTTCCCGTTGCCGGTCCGCGCCCACGTCCCGACCACCACGCCTCCGGAGACGATGATGCGCTTGAACACTCCGTTCCGGCCCGGGACCACCAATTCGGCGTGCCCGGGATCCAGCACCAGGTTCCGGTCCTGGTACCCGAGCAGGTACTCATCGAAACCGGGGAGGGCCAGCAACGAGCGGGAGCCGGGCACACCGGCGTCGAGCATGGCGGCTGTCTCCGGCGAGAGCCAATAGCTGGCACCGTCGAATGCCAGCTCCACCATCTGCTCCTGCACCGCAGTCAGTGCCTTCCGGGCCTCCGTGAGCGGCACCTGGCTCCACCAGGCGAAATCCCGGATGGTGGCCGGTCCATGGCCTCGGATGTAGCGCAGCAGCAGCTCGGCGATGCCTTCCTCACGGTCCAGATCACGGGATTCCTTGACCCACTGGTCGAAAGGCACGAACAGTTGCTGGACGCCCACCTTGCCGTTGGTCCCCGCCATGGGACCTTGGACCAGCCACGCCTCCTGGCACAGGCTGCCCAGGAGGTGGATTCCGCGTTGCCCCGTAGTGATCTGGCCGGCTTCCTCGAAGGCTGCAAAGAGCTGTTCACGGCTGGCCCCGGTGGTCCCATTGGAACTCTTCAGGGTCTCCAAGGTCTTCAGTGCAATGTCCCTGGTATGGCTGATGTCATCCGGGGTGATGGCGAGTTCGCGGTGCCGGCCGGTCAGCGACTTAAGGAGTCGCGGACGGGTGATGGCAAGAATCCAGCGAAGATCTTCCGGTGCCAACAGGTGCAGCGTGCCGCGCATGGGCCATGAACGGACGATGGTGCCGGCGTCCAGGGCGGCCCGGACGTGGGAAGCCGCTGTGCCGGGCACCCTTTGTCCCACGGCCCACAGTGCGTGGCCGAGGTCTTGGGCCTGCATGGCCGTCATCCAGCGGACAGCATCGGGAACGGAAGGAAACCCGCCGCCCAGCAGTCCCTGGCTCACCAGGCGTAAGCGGCCCATGACCTGCGGCCGGACGGACAGCGTACTGGAGGAAAGCGGCTTCGCAGGCATGCTTCATCCTATGGGCCGCCCGGGGACACAGGGAACCTTACCGCGCCTCCCAGCGGCCTTCCAGAACCGTTTCCTAGGATGGATTCATGCTTTTTGGTGATCTTGCCCCTCTGGTGCGGCCGCTCAGCCGTTGGCTTGCCGCCGCCGGTTGGTGCTGCACCGCCATTGGGCTCGGCGCCGGACTCATCGTTGCCGTCGGCACCGGAGTGAGCCTGTCCCCCTCCATGCAGGGAATCCAGCTGGCGGGACTCGTTGCCACAGCCGCAGCTGCCCTCCTGATCGGCACCGCTGCCGTGAGCCAGCCAGTATCGGACCGCGACGACGACGCCCCCGAACCATGGTTCTACCCTGCCGCCGCGGCGCAGGTCCGCAGTTTCCTGCTGGGCTCCATCGTCATGATGCTCGGATTGGTGGGTTTTGCCACGGCAGGGCTTTTCCTCCCGAGCGGCCCGTCGCCGCAGAGCATCGCCTTCAGCCAGATCTTCCTGCTGGGGGCAGTCAGTTGTGGCCTGACATTCCTGCTGCTCAACAAGGTTCTGCCCATCGCGGAGCGACGCGTCCGCTGACGCCCAACCTTCCGGAAAGCCCTAGAGCGCTACCCCGATGAGCAGCGGCTCCGGGTGGAGCTCGATTCCAAAGCGATCCACGACGCCGGCACGCACTTCGCGTGCGATCGCCACCATGTCCGCGGCCGAGGCCGAGCCGCGGTTGGTGATGGCCAGGGTGTGCTTGGTGGACAGGGAGGCCCGGCCACCGGAAGCACTCGACTCCTCCAGGCCGAAGCCCTTGGTGAATCCCGCCTGGTCAATCAACCAGGCAGCGGAAAGCTTCACCAGTCCGTCGCTCCCCGCGGGATACTTGGGCGCGTTCTCCGGCAACTGCGCAGCCTGCTCGGCGGGCACGATCGGGTTGGTGAAGAACGAGCCCGTGGAGAAGGTGTCACGGTCTTCGGCGTCCAGGACCATTCCCTTGGACGCCCTGAGCTTCAGGACTTCGCGGCGGACATCGTTGGAGTAGGCACGCTTCCCCACCTCGACTCCCAGGACGCGGGCCAGCTCTGCGTAACGGATCGGAGCGCTCATCCTGCCCAGTGCCAGCTGGAATTCGACCGTCAGCACCACGTAGCGTGGCGAGCCCTCCACAGTGGTCTGCTTGAGGATGGAATCCCGGTAGCCAAACTTCAGCTCGGAATTGGTGAAGGTCTGCACGGCATTGCGTTCGCGGTCCCAGGTGCGGACGGCTGCGATGGTCTGCGAGACGTCGGCACCGTATGCTCCCACGTTCTGAACGGGAGTGGCGCCCGTGGCACCGGGAATCCCGGACAGCGCTTCGAGGCCGGACCAGGCATGCAGCACGGTGTATTCAACCAGCGCATCCCAGTTGTGGCCTGCCTGGACCATCAAGGAGACTCCCCCGCAACTGTCCTCGGAGTCCACAGTGAACCCCTCGGAGGCGATCTTGAGGACCGTCCCGGGGTAGCCCGCATCCGATACGAGGAGGTTGGAGCCTCCGCCGATGATCAGCAGCTTCTCCCCCGCAGCGTCAGCCGACCGGACGGCGTCGATGATTTCAGCCTCGGTACGGGCCTCCACATAGGTACCTGCGGGGCCGCCGACGGCAGCCGTGGTCAGTTCGGAAAGCAGCGTCTGGGTCACCCATCAAGCCTAGCGGGGATTGGCAACGAGCTCCGCCGCTGGCCGCGTAGGGGGCACCAACAGCGGCGCACCACCTGGCATTCCTGCCCTGGTGGCGCGCCGCTGCGTTGCAGTATGGCGTTGGGTCAGGCGACCTTCACAACCGCCTGGGACTTCATGAGGACTTTCTGCCCGGCGGCAACCACGGTCAGGTCGATGCGGGCGGTGCCAGCCTCGGCGTCGAGCGCGCCAACCACGCCGGTGACGTCAATGACGGCTCCCGCTTCAGCGGTACCGGTGGTGTCGGTGACCAGGACCGGCTTGGTAAAGCGGGTCTGGTAATCGACGACGGCGGCAGGGTCGCCTGCCCAGTCGCTCACAAGCTGCACTGCGGAGCCCATGGTGAACATGCCGTGGGCGATGACGCCCGGAAGCTCCACGGAGGTGGCGAATGCTTCGTTCCAGTGGATCGGGTTGAAATCACCGGATGCCCCGGCGTACTTGACCAGGTCCTGGCGCGTGACCTCGATGCTGGCGGAGCCAATTTCCTGGCCGACTGACAGGTCTTCGAACTTTGGCATTACTGTCCCTCTCCGCGGACCAGGATGGATGAGGTGGTGGTGGCTACCTTCTCACGGTTGTCGCCGTCGGTCAGCGCATAGATTTCCGAACGCGTGGTAATCATGGCACCGCCGCCCATGGCCCGGACCCCGTCCACATGGAGTTCGGCAACCAACCGGTCACCGGCCACGATGGCACGGTGGTGCGTGAATCGCTGGTCGGCGTGGACTACGCGGGAGAAATCGATCCCGGCCTCGGGATCTTCCACCAGTTGGGCATCGGCGCGCTGGGCAATGATGATGGCGAACGTGGGCGGAGCAACGAGGTCACTGTGGCCCAAGGCGCGTGCCGTCTCAACGTCGAAGTGCGCGGGATGGGTGGCTTTCACGGCCTTCGCGAACTCGCGGATCTTCTCTCGGCCAACGTCGTAAACCTCTGCGGCAGGGTAGCTTCGGCCCTGCAGGTCCGGATTGATACTCATGGTTCCAACCCTATCGGCCAGCCGGTGTGCCTGCCGGGTGGATTCCGCCTGAGGAGGCAGTTATTTCTTGTAGCTCTTGCGGATTTTCTGGCCGCGGACCACCAGCCCCACCACGTGCAGCACCAGGCCCAGGCCAATGACCGGCAGCGAGGCCATCGCCAGCCCTTGGTTGCCGGAGGTATTGCCTGCGATCGAGAGGATCAATCCGACAGCGATCAGGCCCATGGCACTGAAAACCAGCGCTTTGTACCCGGTGGAGGCAGTGGCCCAGAATTCGTTCAGCACCGTCCAAGTCTACCGGCGCCCCCGCAACGCGTTAGAACAGGGAGTCCTGCAGCGCGGGGATCTCCGTGACGTGCTCGCCGAATTCGATCCTGCGGCCCTTCAGCGCTCCGAGGTCGGCAACGAAGCTGCCCTCCACCTCAACCCCGGAAGCGTCCGGAAGCCCGGCCAAGGCAATGGCCCCTGACAGCGAGCGGACCCGCAGTCCGTGACCGCCGTCGTCGAACGCTGCGGGGTAAGCGTGCCGCACGGCGCCGGCCACGCGTGCGTTGCACACTTGGTCGGCCAAAGCCGGGCGTTCCCACTCCTCCTCAACAACCGTGTAGCCGGTCATGGCCAGTCCGCCGAGGAGCTCCCGCACGCCGGTGGCCTGCTTCCGGTTGATCGCCTGGAGTTCGACGCCGGGACGCGGCTCCACGAGCGAGGTCGCCTTGGCAGCGGAGCGGACCTGCTGGACGAGCCCCAGATCCCGCGTCACGAGGTCTTCGAGTACACGGACAACCCGGCCATCCTCGGCGTTCGCAACGTAGGAGGCGTGAACGGCTCCTTGCTCGGCGAGCCGGTTCCACTTCCGTGAGGCAGAGGCCGTCCCTACCTTGGTGGCGCCGTTGGCGAACGTGGCAACGTAGAGCCAGTGCGGCTGCATGAGGTAGGCCCGAAGTCCGGCCGGGACGGAGCCACCGCGGTGGAAATCGTGCATGAGCCTGGAATCGTCCTTGGCAAAGCAGGCCCCGCACTGTTTGCCGCGTTCGGCAGGGGAAGAACTGCGGCAGGGGACGTGGGTCCGGTCCCCCGGCCCATGCACTTTGACATGGCCAAGGCACCACAGGCCCGGGATAACGCGCAGGCCCAGGGATGATCCCTGGGCCAACGCGATGTCGCTGAACTCCCCGGCGTGAGTGTGGAGCCGCAGCGCTGGGGAGGACGAGTCCCAGACGACGCCGTGGACGAGCATGGTTACAGCGAAGGCTGGACCCCGAAGGCCACCGCGAGCTTCATGATCTTCTCTGCGCGGCCAAGGCGCGGGAGGTCCGAGCCGTCGCGGATCACACGTCCGTTGGCTTCGAAGTCGTTCATGAAGTCGGTGGCCCAGGCAACGTCGGACGGCGTGGGGCTGATGACCTCGTTGATGACGGTGGTCTGGTCGATGGCCAGGCACAGCTTGCCGGTCATACCCATGGTCACGGTGATGCCGGTCTGCTCGCGCAGGATCGGGTGGTTGGTGCCCACGGTGGGGCCATCAATCGGGCCCGGCAGGTTGCCCACGCGGCTGGCTACAACCAGCTTGGCACGCGGGTACGCCATGGCTTCAGGGGTGGCCGCCATACCGGTATCCCGGCGGAAGTCGCCCGAACCGAACGCCAGGCGGAACGCACCCTGGGCGCGGGCAATGTGGTTGGCCTCTTCGATGCCGAGGGCGGACTCCACCAAAGCGACCACGGGGGTCTTGCCGTCCATGCGGTGGTAGGACTCGGTGACCTGGTCCGCGGATTCGGTCTTGGCCAGCATCACGCCGAGCAGGCCGGGGGTGCCGCGCAGGCCTGCGAGGTCGTCGGCCCAGAACGGGCTGGTGGCGTCGTTGATGCGGACCCAGGCCTGGCCGCCGTTGGCCAGCCAATTCACCACGTTCTCGCGGGCCTTGTCCTTCTGGGACGGGTCAACGGCGTCTTCGATGTCAAGGATGATGGCGTCTGCACGCGAGCCCGCCGATTCGTCAAAAAGCTCCGTCTTCATGGCGTTCACGAGGAGCCAGGAACGGGCGATGTCGGCAGGAATGTTGCGGGTAGGCCGAACGGACTCGGCGGCGATGCTAGACGTCATGTATCTACCGTATCCGCCCACCGGCCCGCGGGGCGAAGAATTGCGCCCGGTTGTGAGGATCAATACGAACTAAACGCCCGAATGCTGTGGGGTCACGCAGTATGACTGCCCGACGCCGGTACGCGCCAGTCGTTTTGGCCCACCGTAAGCACTGGGTCACTTTCCGGAACACAAGCTTCACGGAGCTCAACCCGGCGTCTTTGTGTCGTTCCGTTGCCTCGAAAGGCCCCGGATTTCATTGCGTTTCCCGCTGTTTCCCAGCGTTTCCGGCCGTTACCGGATCACTTCCCTGCCGCCGTCGATATGGGCTTTCATCGTTCCCAAGCCGTTTCACAGACGGTTCCCCAACCACAAACCAACCACCCGAAAGTAGCTCCCATGAAACTGCAACTGCCCCTCCTGAGCGTCGCGGCCGCCGTCGTACTAGCGCTGACGGTGAGCGGCTGCGGCGGTTCAGCCGACGCCGGTCAAGCCAGCCAAGCAGGCCCCGAAGTCAAGGAACTCCGCTACCAGGGCTGGGCCAACCAAGTCACTTTCCCGGAGCTCGCCGCAGACCTCGGCTACCTGGGCGACATCAAGCTTAACTGGGTGGGCAACACCACCAGCGGTCCGCAGGACATCCAGTCGGCGGCGACCAACCAGACCGACTTTGGCGGGGCGTTCACCGGCGCGGTGACCAAGCTGATCGAGGCCGGCGCACCCGTGAAGGGCGTCATCAACTACTACGGAGCAGACGCCAAGAACTTCAGCGGCTACTACGTCAAAGCCGACAGCGACATCAAAGGACCCCGGGACCTGATCGGCAAGAAGATCGCCGTCAACACCTTGGGCGCCCACCATGAGGCCGTCATCAACACCTACCTCACCAAGAACGGCCTCAGCCAAGACGAAATCAAGCAGGTCCAGTTGGTGCCGCTGCCGCCGAACGACACCGAGGAAGCCATCCGTCGCGGACAGGTTGACGCCGGAACACTGGGCGGCGTGCTGCAGGACCGGGCCATCGAGGCCGGCGGGTTGCGTTCGCTGTTCAACGACTACGAGCTGTTTGGGACGTTCGCCGGCGGCCAGATCGTGCTCCGGAACGACTTCATCGAAAAGAACCCGAACACCACCCGCGAGTTCACCACCGCCATTGCCAAAGCCCTCAAGTGGGCCACGGAAACGCCGCGTGAGGAAGTGATCGCACGCTTCACCAAGATCATCGAAAGCCGTGGGCGCAACGAGAGCACGGCCAACCTCAAGTACTGGAAGAGCCCGGGCGTTCCGGACAACGGCGTGATCAAGGACGAGGACTTCACCCGCTGGGAGGCGTGGCTGAATTCCTCGGGAATCGTGAAGGGCAACCTGACTCCGTCCAAGTACTACACCAACGACTTCAACGACCTCGCCAAGCAGCCTGCGGCCAGTGCCACGGCTTCCAGCGGAACGACGAAGGGATAGCCATGACCACGAAAATCAGCCTGAAAAACGTCACCAAGGAATTCACTGTCCGCGCCACGAAGGGGGCACCCGCGTCCCGGCTCACAGCCATCGATGGGCTCAGCCTGGACGTGCGCGACGGCGAGTTCCTCACCTTGGTAGGACCCAGCGGCTCCGGCAAGACCACCCTGCTGGACCTGCTGGCTGGGCTTTCCACACCGACCTCCGGAGAGGTCCTGGTGGACGGCAAACCCGTGACCGGCCCCGGCAAGGACCGTGCCGTGGTGTTCCAGCAATACGCCCTCTTCCCGTGGCGGACGGCCTCGGCGAATGTGTCCATTGGACTCGAAGGTAAGGGACCTGACGGCAAAAAGCTGAGCCGCCGGGAACGCGCTGCGAAAGCCAGTGAGTACCTTGCACTCGTAGGGTTGGCGGGCTTCGAGGACCGCTACCCCCACGAGCTGTCCGGCGGCATGAAGCAGCGCGTGGCCATTGCCCGAAGCCTGGCCTACGAGCCCGACGTCCTGCTGATGGACGAGCCGTTCGCAGCCCTGGACGCACAAACCCGCGAGCAATTGCAGGACGAACTGCTCAGGATCTGGAAAGCCACCGGCAAGACGATCGTCTTCATCACGCACGGCATCGACGAGGCCGTGTACCTGGGCCAGCGGGTCGCCGTGCTCAGTGCCCGGCCCGGCCGGCTCAAGGAAATCGTGGACATCGATATTCCGGACCGCGACGGGGATGAGGACATCCGCTCCAACCCCGCCTTCGTGGAACACCGCCATCAGGTCTGGACCCTCCTGCACGACGAAGTCCGGCGAGCGCAGGACGCAGGACACCGCAAGATCCTGCCGGACGGCAGTGCCCCCGACGAACCAACAACCCTTGAAAGGAGCGCGGCCTGATGACAACCACCCTGACGCACGCAGAAACCGCAGCCGCCGCACCCCAGCCGACTGCCGCCGTCGAACCTTCAGTCCGTGTGGAAGCGGAACGCACGACGCCGGTCCGCGCGTTGGTCCGCCGGGTCACCGCAGTTGCCGGTTCCGCCGTGTGGAAGTCCGCTGCGATCCTGGCCTTTCTCCTGCTGTGGGAACTCGGGCCGACGTACCTGGCCAGCCCGTCCACGCGGGTGTTCCTTCCGCCGCTCCATGAAGTCCTCGCAGCCTGGGGCAAGCTGTTCGATGCCGGGACCATCCAAGGGCACATCGCCGCAAGCCTGACCCGTTCGGTTGCCGGATTCGGTGCTGCGCTGGTGGCGGGTGTGGCGCTGGGGCTGCTCATCGCCTGGTACGGGAAGCTGAACGCCGTCCTGAACCCGCTGCTGGAACTGTTCCGCAATACTGCCGCGCTGGCCTTGTTGCCGGTGTTCACGCTGCTGCTGGGCATCGGCGAGGAATCGAAAATCAGCATCGTTGCCTATGCGGCGTTCTTCCCGGTGCTGCTCAATACGATCGCCGGCGTGAAGACCGTGGATCCCCTGCTCATCCGGGCCGCACGCTCACTGGGGCTGAACAACTTCCGGCTCTTCCAGAAGGTCATCTTGCCCTCTGCGGTACCCACCATCTTCACCGGTATCCGCATGGCCGGCACCGCGTCCATCCTGGTGCTGATCGCGGCTGAAATGGTCGGAGCCAAGGCCGGCTTGGGCTATTTGATCGTCAACGCGCAGAGCAGCTTCCTCATCCCGGACATGTACGCGGGCATCCTCACCGTGTCCCTGCTGGGGCTTGCGGTGAACTTCCTGCTGGTCGCCCTGGAACGGCACTTCTCCCGCTGGCGGACCGCCGTCGGTTCTGCCGCCTGATTTGTACCCGTGGCACCCCGCCACACCCATCCCTGAAAGAAAAGGAAAGAAACCATGACTGTCATCACCGAAACCAAGCTCGAATTCGCCAAGCTGGGCTCGCGCATCGGAGCCGAGATCCGTGGCCTCGACATCTCCGGTCACCTCAGCCCGGAGACCGTCGCACAGATCCGTTCGGCGCTCAACGAGCACAAGGCGCTGGTGTTCCGGGAAGCGAACATCCTCACCGACGAAGCCCAGGTGAAGTTTGCCTCGCACTTCGGCCCCCTGACCAAGGCACACCCCACGGTGGCTTCGGTTGAGGGCGAGGAGAACGTCCTCCCCGTGGACAGCGAGAACGGTTCGGCCAACAACTGGCACACGGATGTCACGTTCGTAGTGAACCCGCCGCAGGCTTCCACGCTCCGCAGCATCGACCTTCCGGCATACGGCGGGGAGACGCTGATTGCCTCCTCGGCGGGTGCCTACCGCGACCTGCCGGAGGAACTGCGCAACTTCGCGGACACTCTCTGGGCCATCCACACCAATGATTACGACTACTCCGTGCCCAAGAACCTGGAGCACGCCAACGCCGAGGAACGCCGCAAGGAGTTCACCCGCCTGAAGTTCGAGACGGCCCACCCGGTGGTGCGTGTCCATCCGTTGACCGGCGAGCGCGGATTGTTCATTGGGGGCTTCGCGCAGCGGCTGCGGATCGTCGGCCTGTCCAACACGGAGTCCAAGGACATCATCCGTTTGCTGCAGGCGTATGTGACGCGTCCGGAGAACGTGGTCCGCGTGAACTGGGAACCCAACCAGGTGGTCCTGTTCGACAACCGGATCACCCAGCACTACGCTCCGGACAACTACGACGGCCAGCCGCGCAAGCTGAACCGCGTGACCATTGCCGGTGACATCCCCGTGGGTGTGGACGGCAAGCTGAGCCAGTCCATCCAGGGTGATTCGAGCACCTACTCGGTGGTGGCTGACGCTTCGTAGGGGGCCTTATGTGTTGCTGTTGTCACCCAACCAGGGGACAGCAGATGTCCCTATGGATACCCATAGCGACGTCTGCTGTCCCCTGGTTGGGTTTACGGGAGGTTGCTTCCGCGGGCTGTGATCCAGAGGCCGTACCACTCTTCGCGGGACATGGTTACCGCGACGTCGGCGGCCTGGGCGCACGCTGCGATCCGTCCCGGGTTGGTGGTGCCCACCACGGGCGAAATGCCCGCGGGGTGCTTCATGAGCCACCCCAGGAGGACGGATTCGGGAGTGGCGTTCTTCTCCCCTGCCAGCCGTTCGAGCAGTGCGGCTGTCGCCGTATCGGCTGGGTTTAGCCCGCCGGCCCCGGTGTACCGGCCTTGCGCCAGCGATCCGTAGGCCTGCAGCTCGATCCCGTTCGCCATACAAAGCTCCAGTGTCCCGTGCGGAAAGCTGGTTGCAGCGCCCTCGGGATGGTTGACCAGCACAGTGCTCTCCAGCCAATCCCGCTTCAGCAGGCTCATTTCCAGCTGGTTGGCCACGATGGGCGTCTCCAACCGGTCCTGGAGGTACGCAATCTGCGCCCCGGACATGTTGGACACGCCCAAGTGCCGCACCTTGCCTTCGGCCAGCAACTGCCCGACGGCGTCAGCCACCTCGCGCGCGTCCATGAGGGGATCCGGCCGGTGCAGGAGGAGGATGTCCACGTAGTCTGTCTGGAGCCTTTTCAGGCTCTGGTTGACCCGCTCCAGGATGGCTTCGCGGCTGAGGTCGTAGTGGGTATCAAGCCCCCGTTCCCCCAGCCGGATTCCGCACTTGCTCTGCAGTTGGATCTTCTCCCGCAAACCCTGCGAACGGGCGAGGACTTCCCCGAAGACGGCCTCCGATTTGCCGCTGCGGTAGATATCGGCATGATCGAACAGTTCGATCCCGATCCCCTGAGCGGCTTCGATCACCGCAGCAGCCTGGTCGATCTCAGTGGAGCCGTAGGACGTGCCGTCCCACGGACCACCGAGTCCCATGCAACCGTAAATGAGGCGTCCCCGCCCGTTCGTATGAGTCACTGGTGCAGGTACCTAGGCGTCCCGGACAACCCAAGCGGTGGTGTCGGCCGGCAGCTTGCCGTCGTCCAACGGTCCGCTGCTCAAGACGACGGTCCCCGCCGGAAGCTCGAGGGCTTCGGTTCCGAAGTTGGTCACCGTCTCCCAGCCACCGTGGCGGCTGAAGTGCAGCACGTCCGGGTTCCCGGTCTCCACCCATTCGAGTTCCTCATCGGTCTGCAGTTCACTGCGAAGACGAAGAGCCTTGCGGTACAGCTCGAGTGTGGAGCCCTCCACGCCCTCCTGGGTGGACACTGCGTAGTCCTTGAACCAGGCAGGCTGCGGCAGGTGCGCCGTACTTCCGCCGAAACCGAAGGCGGACCCTTCCGGGGTCCAAGGCAACGGAACGCGGCAGCCGTCGCGGCCGATCTCCACGCCCTTGTTGCGGAAGAAGGACGGGTCCTGGCGCTCGGAGTCGGGAATCTCCGTGACTTCACGCAGGCCCAGCTCTTCGCCCTGGTACAGGTACGCCGAACCGGGGAGGGCGAGAAGGAGGAGCGATGCGGCGCGTGCCCTGCGCAGGCCAAGCTCAATGTCCAGTTCCGCGGCCGGGGCACCCGCGAGCAGCCAGCCCTTGCCGTCCTGGCCCTTGGGTTCGGTGCCGGTGATGTCCTGGGCTGCGTTGGTTCCCTGGGCTACGGACCCACCCTTCGGCAGCCCGTAGCGGGTGGCGTGGCGGACGACGTCGTGGTTTGAGAAGACCCACGTGGAGGAGGCACCGGATTCCTTGGCGGCCACCAGGTTGTCCGTGATGATCTTCTTGAACGAGGCAGCGTCGAAGTCCGACTGCAGGAGGTCGAAGTTGAACGCCTGGCCCAGTCCTTCCGGGCTGGCATAGCGGGCACGGCGGGACTCGTGGACCCAGGCTTCGGCGACGGCGGTGCGCGGCGGGTTGTACTCGTTGAACAGCTTGCGCCATTCCGCGTAGACCTCGTGGACTTCATCGCGGTCCCAGAAGGGGTGCGAACCATCAATGAAGCCGTCGGTGTTGTGGGCCTTGGCAGCGAGGTCCGCCTTCATGGGCATGGGTTCGGAGAGGTCCTTGGCCATGCCGTGGGCAACGTCGATCCGGAAGCCGTCCACGCCACGATCGGACCAGAAGCGCAGGGTCTTCAGGAAGTCCTCGCGAATCTCCGGGTTTTCCCAGTTAAAGTCCGGCTGTTCCTTGGCGAAGATGTGCATGTACCACTGGCCGGGCGTGCCGTCAGGTTCGGTGATGCGCTCCCAGATGGGGCCGCCGAAAACGGAATCCCAATCCGACGGCGGCAGCTCACCGTTTTCGCCGTTGCCATCGCGGAAGATGTAGCGGTTACGGGCTGCGGAACCCTTGGGCGATGCGAGTGCTTCCTTGAACCATTCGTGCCGGTCCGAGGAGTGGTTGGGCACGATGTCCACCACGAGCTTGATTCCCGCGTCGTGGAGGGCCGCGGCCATCTCGTCGAAGTCCTCCAGCGTTCCAAGCTTGGGGTCAACGTTGCGGTAGTCGTCCACGTCGTACCCGCCGTCGGCGAGTGCGGAGGGGTAGAACGGGCTCAGCCACACGGCGTCGACGCCAAGTTCCTTCAGGTACGGGACCTTGGCAGTGATGCCCTTGATGTCGCCCAGCCCATCACCGTTCGCGTCGTAGAAGCTGCGCGGGTAGATCTGGTACACCGCCGCCTGGCGCCACCAGTTGGGGTCGGCCATGCGGTCGGAGTGGGACAGGTTTGCCTTGGTGGCGGAGGTACTCACGAAACTCCTTTGATTTAGATTCTAAATTTAGTTCCCGAACCAGTATCTGACGGCTGGCCCGGCAGGTCAACACTCAGCCCTTGACGGCTCCCTGGGTCACGCCGGCCATGACCCACCTTTGCGTAAACAGGTAGGCAACGATCGCCGGCGCCATGGCCATCAAGTAGGACGCAAAGGACACGTGGTAGTTGTTGCTGAATTGAGTCTGGAACAGACTTTGCCGCACCGGAAGGGTTTGCAGCGCAGGATCGGAAATGATCAACGAAGGCATCATGAAGTCGTTCCAGGCGTAGAGAAAGGCGAAGATCCCCACAGTTGCGCTCATGGGGGCCAGCAGCGGGAAGATCAGCTTCCAGAATGTCTGCCACGTGGTGGCCCCGTCGATTCTGGCACTCTCTTCCAACTCCATGGGGATCGAGCGGAGGAAGGCGGTAAAGAGGAGCACGCTGAAGCTCAGCTGGAACATGGTGGCCAGCAGGATCACGCCGAGCGGATTGTCCAAGCCCAGCCGGCCGGTCAACTGGATCTGCGGCAGGGCCACCACGGGGAACGGGATGAACATGGCGGCCAGCAGGTAGAAGAACGAATACCTGAAGAGGCGTCGGTCCCAGTTCCGGACAATGGCATAGGAGGCGAACGCCGCCAGGACAATGGTGGCGACAACCGTTCCCGCGGTCACCAGCAAGGACATGGCCGCACCCACGGGGAAGTTGGTCAAGGTCCAGGCCTGGACGAATCCGTCCAGGCTGAAGGGAGCGGGCAAGGAGAAGGCGTTGCCGTCCACCGCCTGGCCTTGGGTCTTGAACGCCATGGACACGGTGACGTAGAGGGGCAACAGGACCGTCACCGCGCACAGGATGAGGATGGTGGTTCCGGACCAGTTGATCCGTTCCGGCCTGCCGGCAGACCGCCGGGTATTGTCGGTGGCTTTGGTGGTGCCCTCACGTCCGAGGGTTGCTTGTGTACTCATCAGAGGGCATTCCGTCCGCGGGTCAGGGAAAGCTGGACAAGGGAGATAATGATCGCCACCAGGAAGAAGATGGTGGCATTGGCCATCTGGTAGGCGTAGTCGCCGCCGTTGAAGCCGGTGATGACGGTCATGGCAATGCTCCGCGTGGAGGTCCCCGGACCTCCGTTGGTGAGCCCCACGATGATGTCGTAGGCGTTGAGGAAGCCCTTGAACCCCAGGATGACGTTGATGACCACGTAGCCGGCCACGAGTGGAAGCGTGATCTTCAGCAATTGCTGGACCTTACCGGCACCATCGAGTTCCGCAGCCTCATACACGTCACCGGGAACGGCCACGAGACCAGCTATGTAGATCAGCAGGGAACCGGGGACAGCCTGCCAGGCGGTGACCAGTACGACGGCGACCCAAGCGAGGTCCGGATTGGCCAGGAGGCTGCCTTCCAGCCACGGAATCCCGGCGGCCGCGCCCAGTGCCGGGAGCGAATTGGAGAAGAGGAAGTTGAAAACGTAAGCGATGATGATGCCGGAAACCACCATGGGGATGACAAAGACGGTCCGCAGCGCAGACTTCATCCGGACGCGGGAGGTCAGTCCCACAGCCAGCAGGAACGCGATCACGTTCACCACGATCACGGTGACGATCGAGAACCCGAAGGTAAAGAGGTAACTCTGCAGGATCGCCGGGTCGCTGAAAATGGCGATGTAGTTGGTCAGGCCCACGAACTCCCAGTCGCCGATCCCAATGGAGTCGGTGAAGCTGAAGAAGATGCCGACGACTCCGGGCACGGTGATTGCCAAGGTGAAAAGAACAAGGCTCGGCAGGAGGAACAAGTAGAAGATCGGCTCGACCTTCCGGGGCCGACGGCGGTTGGGTGCGGGATTCCCTTGCGCGCTGTGCCCGCTCGCAGGGCGTTTGGATGACGTTGAAGTGGTGAGGACGGACATTTATCTGGCTCCCTGTGTCTGCGCTACTGGCGGAAGGCCAGGCGTGCCCAGTCTGCGTCGAGTGTGCGGAGGGTGGATGTGGGGTCTGCGCCAAACACGAGCGCCTGGGTGTAGTTCATGATCGGGATGGTCTTTGGAACCAGCACGGACGGCCCCTGGTACACCTGGGCGTTGTCGTAGTACTTCACCATTCCCTCGATCCGGGGATCGGCAGCGCCGGCCGCATCCTTGGTGGGCGTGAAGCCCAGTTGCGACTGGTTGTAGGCGTCGATGACTTCGGGCCGGTACAGATACTCCAGGAAGTCACGGGCGGCATCCTTGTGCTGGGACGCCTCCGGAATCCACGCGGCGAGGTCCACGTTGACGCGGACGCGCAGGTCCTGCGGGTTGTCCGTCATGGGAAGCGGAAAGGTTCCCAGTTCCAGGTTGGGAGCCGTCTTGGCCACTTCGCTGAAAGCCCACGGCCCCTGCAGGTACATGGCGGCCTTGCCTTGGGAGAAGGCGAGGTTTCCGTCCCCGTAAGCCCTGCTGGCAGCGTCCTTGTTGACGTATTTTTTGGCCAGGGTCAGCATCTTTTCCACCGGCTGGCCAAAGTCCTTCTGGAACGAAGCCTCGGAGCCGGATCCAACAGCCGTACCTTCGGAGGCCAGCTTGTCGAAGAAGCCAAGGGTGTCCACTTGGCCTCCCACCGCATAGTCGAACCAGCCCTGGGCGATGGTCCAGTCGTCTTTCCACGTGGCATAGAACGGCGTCACTCCGGCAGCCTTGAGCTTCTCGCACGCGGCAATCAGCTCGCTCCAAGTGGTGGGTACCTTGATGTTGTTGGCCGCGAAGATTTGCTTGTTGTAGATCACCGAGGAAGCCATGACCGAATACGGCAGGGCGCTGGTGCGGCCGGGGTAGGAACCGTACTGGTCCATGAGCGGCTGGAGGTCTTCGCGGACGCGGCTTGCCGCACCCGTACCGGACAGATCGCTCAGCGCACCCCGCTGGACAAAGCGCGAGGTCTCCATGTTGTAGTTTGCCAAGGCGATGTCCGGCGGATTGCCCCGGACAAAGCTGGCCGAGACCACATCGACGCCGGACGTATCCAGCACCACTTCTGTGTGGTCCTGCGAGGCGTTGTACTCGGAGACGAGCTTGGTCATGAAGCCAATCGCTTCGCGCTTGCTGAAGGTGAAGCGGATGGTTTCCTTCCCGTGCCCTCCTGCACATCCCGAAAGAAGGCCGGCAAGCAATGCCAGCCCAAGGCCCATGGCGGCCCAACGTTTCTTGCGTGTCACTTTCACAGACACGTGATCCTTTCGTCGTGCGGCCCCTCTGCCGCATGCCAACGGGGTGATGGCGCGCGACACCACCCCGGGATTTTAGATAGGAGATAAATTTATTACCTGTCGCAAGTATTGTGTGAGGGCCGCCACACCGTCAAGCTCGAAGACGTAACACGGCGAAGTCTAAATTTATGTACTAAATTTAGAGAGGCCGATACCTCTCTCCACCGGCGGCCAGGAAAGGTGGGAACACACCATGCTCACTGGAACGGCGCCCTCAACCCAGCTGGTACGCAGGCTCAACGCCGGTGCGATGCTCAAGGCCATGCGCGGCGCAGGGGTCGTCACCGGAACCGAACTGATGGCCCAGACAGGGCTCTCCCGGGCAACCGTCATTTCCATTTGCGACGAGCTGGTCCGGCTCGGCTGGCTTCGGGAACTCGAAAACCAGCGCGGCGCCGGCGACTACGTCAAGGGACGCCCGGCCCGCCGTTTCGTGTTCGACGACGGCGCCGCCAGCGTCCTGGGCATCGACATCGGTGCCAACAAGATCACCACGATCGTCGCCGACATGGCCGGGAACCCACTCTCGCAAGTCACCATGCCTTTCCGGACGTACAACGTCTCCGCGGCCGAACGCGCCGACGTGCTGGACAAGATCGCAGCCAACGCCTTGCAGGAGGCCGGGGTTCCTGCCGACTCCGTCCTGGCAGTATCCGTTGGCGTGGCCGCACCCGTCAGCCGGGAGGGCGAGGTCCTCACCGTCCAGGAGTTCTGGAAATCCTTCGACGTCCGCCGGATCGTATCCGAGCGCCACGGGTGGCATGTTCTCCTCGAAAACGACGCCAACCTCGCAGCCCTGGCCGAACGATGGCAAGGGACGGCCCAAGGGGTGGACAACCTGGTGGTCATGCTGGCCGGAGACCGCCTGGGTTCCGGGATCCTGGAATCCGGCCGCCTCCTCCACGGCCAGGTGGGCGGCTTCGGTGAACTGGGGTTCCTCAACAACGTGGAGGGCGTAGGCAACACGTACGGAATCGCCTTCTACGCCGCTTTGGCGGGCCGTGAAGCCATGGAAGCGGAAGACGAGACAACCCTCCGCGGTCTCTGTGGCGGCAACCCGGATGACCTGACCGCCGAGATGGTCTTCGCAGCAGCGGCGGAAGGAGACGGTGCCGCCCGCAGTGCGCTGGACCGGGTGTCATTGCGCATGGCGAGGGTAGTTGGCTCCATCAGCACGTTGGTCAACCCGGAACTCGTTGTGCTCGCCGGAGGGGTGGCAGCCTCCGCGGGGACGTTGCTTCCGGGCATCCAGCAGCACCTGCCGGAGTTCACCTTCACTCCCCCGAGGTTGGCCACGTCCACCCTGGGGGAAGGCATCGTCTCGCTCGGAGCCATCCGGCACGCCTTGGACTACGTGGAAGAGCACGCACTGGACCTCTCCCCTTCATCCCTGCCAAAGCGGGCTTCCTGATACCACCCTGCTGGCGGCTCCGGACTACTCCGGCATGGACATGGTCCGCAGGTCCAGTTGCCGGAGCACGCGGTCGGCAACCTCCGGATCCGTCCCCGGCTCGTTGCGGGCCTGCACCACTTCCAGACGGGCAGCGTCCAAGGCGATGGTCTGCACGGTGATGGCCAATTCCCGGCCACGCTCGCGCTTCTCCGCAGCCGACTCATTCTTGAGCGTTCCATCGAGCAGTTCGGCGTGCAGGCGGCGCATCTTTTCCTTGACCAGGGCCACCTTCTCCGGCGGCAGCTCCTTCATGAGGTCATGCTCCTTGAGCGCCGCCACCGCGGCAGTCTGGGCACGCTTGGCCAGCAACCGGGCCGCATCCTTCTCATGCGAGCCATCCTCGGTGGCCTTGAGGACACGCATGAGCCAAGGAAGCGTCAACCCGGGCACCACCAGCGTGGCCAGCAGCACCGCGCAGGCGATCACCAGGATCTCGTGCCGGGCCGGGAAATCGCTGCCGTCCGGGAGGGTGAGCGGAAGCGCCAGCGCGAGCGCCAGGGTGGCCAGCCCGCGCATGCCGCACCACGTCAGGATGAGTACTTCCTTGGGCGTCGTAGGCTGCAGGAGATTCCTGCGCCTGTTGGCGGACAACGCCAGGAGACCCAGCCAGAGGTAGCGCACCACGAACACCAGCACGCAGATCACCACGGCCATGCCGATCATGCCAAAGATGGCCGTGCCCTCATCCCGGATCACATGACGGATCTCCAGGCCCACCAATCCGAACGCCAAGCCGGTGGCCAGGAGCTCCACAACATCCCAGAAGGCGTTCCGGGTAACCCGTTCGGCGGCGTCCTGCGGCCGCGCGTGGCGTTGCAGTTCAAGGGCGGTGACGACGACGGCCACCACGCCTGAGGCGTGCAGCTCTTCAGCCAGGATGTACGCGGCGAACGGAACAACCAGCGTCACAGCGCTCCTGGCCACCATGGAGGACACCAGCTTGGTGATGACCTTGGTGAGCCAGCCCATGGCGATCCCGATCAGGACGGCGAGAGCCGCGCCGATGACGAACTGGAGGATGATTCCCGGGCCCACCTCGCTGCCGGCCAGCGTGGCTGCAACTGCCGCCTGGAAGATCACGATGGCCGCTGCGTCGTTGAACAATCCCTCACTCTGCAGGACAGTGATCAGCCGACGCGGCATGTGCACGCGGCCCGCAACGGATTCCACCGCCACAGGGTCCGGCGGCGCCACCATGGCCCCCAAGGCGATCGCCGCAGGAATACCGATGCCCGGGATCATGAGCCAGGCGGCTCCCGCCACTACTGCGGTGGAGACCACCACCAAGGCCACGGCCATGAGCAGCAACGTCCTCCACCGCACACGGAACACGGCCCACGAACTCTTCTGCGCCGTGGCGAAAAGCAACGGCGGAAGGAATATGGGGAGGATCAGTTCCGGGGAGATCTCGAACTCGGGGAACCCCGGAATGAACGTCAGCGCCACCGCCAGCAGCAGCATCAGAACCGGGTAGGGAAGGCGAAGCCGGTCCCCCAAACCAACAGCCACCACCGTTGCAAGCAGCAATCCGATAATCAGCGCCAATTGATCCATAGTCCCGCTTCCCCATGAGTATGTCCGGTACTTCAGCGGACCAGGCCGCGGAAGTTCCCTACCAACATATCCCGGGGGCCGGGCCTCACTCCCCGGTCAGGGCGTCCACTACGTCCACGGCGCCGTCCTTGAACCTGATAGTGCGGCGGACCGTATCCGGAAGTTCCAGGACCGCTGCAGCCACCAGCGCCACATTGGCCCGGGAAGTCTGCGTACCGTCGTCCGGGTTCGCTGGATCCACCTCGATCAGACCCGTCGGCGGCACATCCGTCAGTGTCCCCGGCCCCAAGACCGTCCAGTCCAGCGACGTGCTGCGCAGGTAGTCGTCGGCAGCTGCCTTGGCTTCGGCGTAGGCGAAGAAACCGTGATCCTCAGGGACGCCATGATCCTTCGCCGCGCCAAGGTAGGAAACCATCACGTAGCGGTTGACGCCCGCTTCGGCGGCCGCGTCCATGGAGCGGATAGCTGCGTCGCGGTCTACCGCATAGGTCCTCGCCGGGTTGCCTCCCCCTGCACCCGCCGACCAGACCACGGCGTCATGGCCCGTGAGCGCCTGGGCGAGTTCCGCCGTCGTCGAACTTTCCACGTCCAGTACCTCGGCGACGGCCCCGGTCTCCGTGACATCCGACACATGGTCGGGATTCCGGACGAACGACGTGACATCGTGACCTTCGCCACTAAGAATCCTGGACAGATGCAGGGCCACCTTGCCGTGGCCGCCAATGATTGCGATTCGGCTCATGCACCCATTCTGTCCCACATCGGCCCCACGCGGCGTGGCAACAAAAAAGGCCCCGCAGATGAAAACCTGCGGGGCCTTGCTTTGTAGCGGTGGGGAGGCTCGATCTCCCGACCTCACGATTATGAGTCGTGCGCTCTAACCAACTGAGCTACACCGCCACGGATGAGAAAAGCCTGCGTCAGCCGGTCAAAACCGCCTTGACGCAGGCCCTCATCCAGAGCCCCCCACCGGAATCGATCCGGTGACCTCGTTCTTACCAAGAACGCGCTCTACCACTGAGCTAGGGGGGCAACGAGTAAATACTCTACCGGAGGTTTTCCGAAGCTCCAAATCGGCGCAAAGACGGGGAAAAACAGCTCCGACACAATTTGCGAACCGACCAATTTCCTGTTCTAAAAGGGTCCATTTCAGGGCAAGCGGAGCACCTGTCCGGGGTAGATCGCATCCGGGTTCGGCACCTTGTCTGCGTTCGTCGCGATCAGCGCTCCAAGGTCCACTTTGAACTGGGCCGCAATGCCGCCCATGGTGTCCCCAGGTTCCACCACCACCTCCGTGACGCGGGGAGCCACCCTCCCGGGTTGTCCAGCGCCCGCAGCGGCCTCCACGGCGGCGTCCTGGCCCGCCTGCCGCACCTCCGGATCCGAAGGCTCCAGGCCGACGTCGTGCGCCTCCTGCGTGGCCGCAGCGGTGGCTGCCTCCTGCTGTTCAGCCGCCTGCGCTGCCGCGGCCTCCGCGGCCTCCGTGTCCGAGGCGGAAACCTCGACGGCGGCAGCGTCCTCAGCCGCTTGGCGCGCTGCCGATTCCCCGGCAGCGTGGTCCTTGTGACCCAAACCGAGGTTCTTCTTCACGTTGTCCAGGAATCCCATGGCTCGATGGTACGGCGGCTGCCAGTGGCATGGAACCCGCCGCGTTAAACGACCCAGGGGCCGGCTCGAAAGCCGACCCCTGGGGATGTTGCTGGGTTTACCACTTGCCCTTGCGGTTGAAGTCGCGGTGGCCGCCTTCGCCGCCGCCGCGGGGCTTGCGGGCACCGTCTCCGTGACCGCCGAACCGCGATCCGCTGGACTGGCCGCGGTCACGGTCGCCGTAGCTGCCGGACGTACGCTCGCTGTAGGAGCGGCCGCCACGGTCTGCCGAGGAGCGCTCACCGTCGTTGCGCCGGAACTCCTTCTTGAAGCCACCGTTGCCCTTGAAGTTTCCGCCGCCGCGGCCACCTGAGTAGCCGCCGCGCTCGCCTTCACCGCGGGGCTTGCGTCCCGTGTCCAGCTCGAGGTGGATCAGCTCGCCACCAATCCGGGTGCGGGACAGTGCGCGCAGCTGCTCGGGGCTCAGGTCCGCGGGGAGCTCCACCAGGGAGTGGTCCGAACGGATGTCGATGCCACCGATCTGCGAGGACGAGATGCCACCTTCGTTGGCGATGGCGCCCACGATCGAACCCGGCATGACGCGCTGGCGGCGTCCGACGGCGATCCGGTACGTGGCGTTGCCCTCGGTCAGGGCACGGGACGGGCCGCGGGAGTTGAAGCCGTCCTTGCGTTCGCGCTTCTGGAATTCCGGTGCTGCAGGGAGGTCCTTGACCAGGAGCGGCTGGCCACCCTGTGCCATGACAGCCAGGGCTGCGGCGATCTCGGCAGCCGGAACCTTGTGCTCTTCCTCGTAGGAAGCGATGAGGTCGCGGAACAGCGAAACATCCTCGGACTCGAGGGTTTCGGTGATGCGCTCGGCGAATTTGCCCAGGCGCAGGGAGTTGACCGTCTCCGCCGTCGGCAGGTGCATCTGCTCCACCGACTGGCGGGTTGCCTTCTCGATGGCACGGAGCAAGTACTTCTCGCGCGGGGTCATGAAGAGGATCGCGTCGCCACTGCGGCCTGCACGTCCGGTACGGCCGATGCGGTGGACGTAGGACTCAGTGTCGTGCGGGATGTCGTAGTTCACGACGTGGCTGATGCGCTCCACGTCGAGGCCACGGGCGGCGACGTCGGTTGCCACCAGGATGTCGATGCGGCCCTCGCGCAGGGCGTCAACCGTGCGCTCACGCTGCTGCTGCGGGATGTCGCCGTTGATGGCGGCCGCCTGGAAGCCGCGGGCCTTCAACTTGTCGGCGAGGTCCTCGGTGGCCATCTTGGTGCGCACGAAGGCGATGACGCCGTCGAACTCTTCCACCTCGAGGATGCGGGTCATCGCGTCCAGCTTGTGCGGGCCCATGACCTGCACGTAGCGCTGGCGGATGTTGGAGCCCGTGGAGGTCTTGGACTTGACCGAAATCTCGGCGGGGTCGTTCAGGTACTGCTTGGACATGCGGCGGATCTGGCCGGGCATGGTGGCGGAGAACAGTGCAACCTGGCGGGTCTCCGGGGTCTGCTGGAAGATCTGCTCCACGTCATCGGCGAAGCCCATGCGCAGCATCTCGTCGGCCTCGTCCAGCACCAGGTACTGGAGTTCGGAGAGGTCCAGGGAACCCTTGGAGATGTGGTCGATCACGCGGCCAGGGGTACCCACAACAACCTGGGCACCGCGGCGCAGGCCTGCGAGCTGCGGGCCGTAAGCCGAGCCACCGTAGACCGGCAGGACGGTGAAGTCGTCCATGTGCTTGGCGTAGGAGGTGAAGGCCTCAGCCACCTGCAGCGCGAGCTCGCGCGTCGGAGCCAGGACCAGCGCCTGGGTCTTGCGGGAGGGACCGTTGAGGTCGTGGAGCTCGGCAAGGCGGGACAAGGCAGGAACAGCAAAGGCTGCGGTCTTGCCGGTACCGGTCTGGGCCAGGCCAACGACGTCGCGGCCTTCCAGGAGCAGCGGAATGGTGGCGGCCTGGATGGGGGACGGCTTCTCGTAGCCAACATCCTGGAGGGCTGCAAGGACGCGGCCGTCAAGGCCGAGGTCGGTGAAGCGGACGCCCTCTTCTTCGGTTTCGGCAGCGGGGGCGGCGGTTTCGGCCGCAGGGGTTTCGACGGCGGCAGGTGCTTCCGGAGCGTCGCTCACGGTCTCTGCGGTCTCGGCGTCAAGGTTCTCGTTGAGAGTCTCGGGCATGTGGGGAAATTCCTCATCCATAGGGCGTCGGCGCGGCCCGGTTGGGCTTGGCCGCAGTACACGCGAAAGCCCGGCAAGGGTGCCCTGCTTTCGCAGAAGTCCGGCGCTGTCGCAATCCCATGGCAGGACTTCGCGCTGCATCTCTTGGCTGCTATCCCAGCAGTCTGTACAGCGTTTTCTTTAGCCGGCGCTCCCTATGAAAATGCCCGCACACAGTTTGCGGGCCCCAACACTTACCAGTCCTGCCTCAAAAATTGGGCAGGATAAAGGGAATTCCGGAGTGGGGGATGTATCCAGTGTAGGGCACGCAGCATCTTCACCGCGACTTATACTGCGCCAGCGGCGGTGAGAGCTTGCGCACACTCCTCTGTGTTGGGCCGTACTAAAGGCCGTTGCGGCGCAGGACTTTCTCGAATTTTGAGTGGTATTCATCCTGCAAACGGATCTCCCCATCTGCCTCCGCGTCCAACAGTGCTTGGACGATTTCCGGGGTCGGTTCGCTGAACCACTGCCCCACTGTGATGCCGTGCTTCGGGACGAAGAGACGATGGATGTGGTCGCCGGCCGAAATACTCCCGGTCTTGATCACGCGCAGGTACGTTCCCACCCGGCCCTCGGTTGTGAACCTCTTGACCCACTGCGGTTCCCCCAGCGCCCGTTGGAACGTGGCGCACGGAACACGCGGCGAGGTCACTTCGACTTCCAGGTCCAGGCCGATCTTCCACCGCTCCCCGATGACCGCGCCCGTTGCGTCGATGCCGGCAACGCGGAGGTTCTCGCCAAAGATTCCCGGAGGCAGCTCGCGTCCCAGTTCGGCGGACCAGAAGTCGGCGTCCTCCTGCGAGTAGGCGTAGAGGGCCTGGTCCTCTCCCCCGTGATCCTTGCGGCTGGCCTGGACATCGCCGTGAAGGCCCAGTTTGTGCACCTTGACGGGCCCCTCCACCGCGCGTTTGTCGATCGCGGTTACGCCCACGCTGCCCTCCGGATCCGGCAACAGTTGGTGGACTCGGCACACGGCAAGGAGGGAGGCGGTGTTCATGGGCATTAGTCTACGAGCCACCCACCCCAACCCTCTCTCACCAAACCACCCCTCCCCGGCGAACGCTCTCTCACCAAACACCCCTCCCCGCCGGACGCTCCCTCACCAAACACCCCCTCCCCGGCGAACGCTCTCTCACCAAACACCCCCTCCCGCCGGACGCTCCCTCACCTTTGGCTTCGTACTCCGTGTTGCACCCGTCGTCGTTCCGTCACGACCCACTTTGGATTGGAATACTCCACAACACGCCGTTCCACCGGGCTCCAGGCCGGTTTTCGCCCTGAAAGTTGGTGGCGGCGGCACGGCACTCGCAGGGAATTACGACGGCGGCTGGCTGGTTGCGCGATCGACTGGTCGCCAGGTGTTCGCAGAGGATACAAACATCACCGAACTACGGATCGAACCTGTATCCCATCCCCGCCTCCGTGTGCAGGTGGCGGGGAGCCGCGGGATCGCGTTCCAGCTTCCGCCGGAGCTGCGCTATGTAGACCCGAAGGTACTGGGTCTCCTTGGCATACGCCTGCCCCCACACCTGTGTCAGGAGCTGCTGCTGGCTGACCAGCTTCCCCTTGTTCCGGACCAGCAGCTCAAGGATGTTCCACTCTGTTGGCGTCAGGCGGACCTCGGCACCGTCCTTGACGATCTTCTTCCCGGCCAGGTCCACCATGAAGTCGGCCGTAGCCAAGGTGGGTTCCTCTTGCGAGGTGACGAGCCTGCGCGAGGCGACCCGCAGCCGCGCGAGCAGCTCATCGAGACCGAAAGGCTTGGTCACATAGTCGTCCGCACCGGCGTCGAGCGCTTCAACTTTGTCCTCCGAGGCATGCCGGGCGGAGAGCACAATAATGGGCATGCTGCTCCAGCCGCGGACGCGGCGGATGATCTCCACCCCATCCATGTCCGGCAAACCCAGGTCCAGGACCACAATGTCCACATTCCCCTTTGCCACGGCAACAAGGGCATCTGCGCCTGTCCCGACGGAAAATGCCTGGTAGCCGTGTGCTTGAAGGGTGATCTGCATGGCCCGGGCAATCTGGGCTTCGTCCTCGACGATCAGTACGCGCGTCATTCCATGCCTTCCTGGTGCCCGGTCCAGAGCGGAAGGGTGACCACCATGGTCAAGCCGCCACCCGGCGTCGGCTCCGCCCGCAGGGTACCGCCCATGGCCTCGGTGAATCCCTTTGCAACCGCCAAGCCCAACCCGACCCCGGGGCCGCCTCCGGCCGAATCGTCAAGGCGTTGGAAGGGCCGGAACATCTCCAGGACTTCAGCCTGTCCCACTCCCTTGCCATGGTCCGCGATGCGAAGCTCACTGGCCGGGGTGTCCCCCACAGTGATGCCCGCTCCGGCACGTGCCGTCAGGACGACGTCGGAACCTGCCGCGTACTTCACCGCGTTCTCGGCAATATTCGCCACCACGCGTTCCAGCATCCCGGCGTCGGCCTGCACCGGCGGGAGATTGGGCTGCAGTTCGTTGCGGAGCCTGTCCGAGGGAACTCCACGCAGCGCGTCCGGCAGCACCTCGGCCCACGCTACGCCGGCCAGCAACGGGTTGACGGCATCGGCCGTAATGCGGGACATGTCCAGCAGGTTGTCCACCAGATGGTCGAGCCGGTCGGCGTAGCTTTCGATCGTCTCCAGCAGTTCGCGCTCCACATCCGGCGGGAAGTGCAAGTCTTCCTGCCGCAGGCTGCTGACGGCCAGCTTGATGCCCGCAAGCGGTGTCCGCAGATCATGCGAGACGGCACGAAGGATGGACGTCCGCATCTTGTTGCCCTCGGCCAGGCGGAGGTTGTCCCTGCGGCTCTTCACCAATTGCTGCCGCTCCCGCACAGCAACCACGAACGCGCCGAAGGCGGCCAGCAGCCGCTGGTGTTGGAGCGTCAGCGGCCCTCCCCGCAGCAACAGGGTGTAGTGCGGATCGACGACGGCGGCATGGTCGGCCGCAGCATGGGTCACCGGAGGATTGGGGCCGGCACTCGCCAGGACCCGCCACGTGGCCGGAACCCCGGCCGAGGCAGGAGTCGCGGCGCCCAGGAGCGTGACCGCCTCCATTCCCAAGTTGCCGCGCACCTTCTCAAGGAAGGATTCAAGACTCCCGTCCGAGCTGAGAATCCGGAGGGCCAGCGCGCTCAGGGCCGTGGCTTCCGCGCCGGACCGTGCCGCTTCCTGTGCCCGGCGGGTGGCCAGGCCTACGGCGAGCGCCACGCCGCAGGCGACGGCAAGGAAGACAACCAGCGTGAACAGGGTGGTGGGGTCGGCGATGGACAGGGACCCCACCGGATCCGCGGAAAAGTAATTGAGGAGGAAGCTGCCCAGAACGGCGGCCACCACCGCGGGCCACAGTCCCCCGATCGCTGCAACAGCCACCGCCACCGCCAACTGCAGCAGCATGATCATGGCGAAGTTACGGAAGTTGAGGACCGTCACCAAAAGTTCGACGGCGGGTGGCAGCAACAGCGCCAGGACAAGGCCGCTGAGCACCCGGCGTCGGCCAATCCCCCGCACCGGCGGGAGCCGCAGCAACAACCCCTCGGCGTCGTCGCTATGGGAGTCGGTGGCAGGCATGGCTACATCCTTGCACGTCCCGGCAGACGGGTAGTTCTACCCACCGGGCGATGTCAGCGGTGCCCGCGGCCACGGCAAGGACTAGGCTTGCATTCAGAATTCCTATCCGGCGCGAGCCGGCCACTCCTACGGTCTATCCAGGGGGATACACATGGACCCAAAAGAAGGCCCTGAAGGCCACGGCACCAATGCCGGTGGACAGGGTGCCAACGGCGATCCGGGCGCGGGCAACAACGCCCCCAAATTTCCACCGTGGCAAGTGCCGAAACCCGAGCTCCACCCCGAATTGAGCACTCCTGTGCCCGGCGGGGCTCCGGCAGACGGGAAAGCCTCGGACGGGAAGACCCCTGGCGGGACGCCGGCTGGACAGAAGGCCCAGCGCCCCAACGGACCGCTCCCCGTCGTCGATCCCTTCGAAAAGGAACGCGAACGCAAAGAACGCGATGCCGCGGCACGGAAGAAGCGTTCGCAGCGCCGCACCGTCGTCGTAGGTTTGGGCGTCACCGCGCTGCTGGCAGGAACCATTACGGCGATCGTGGCCAGCAACGAGGCCGAGGCCGATTACGCACAGGTGTGCTTCAACGAGGAAACCGGCGAGCGCGTCGACGACGACCAGTGCAACAACAGCAGCTCGGCGGGCCGAAGCTCGGGCGTCTATGCCTGGTACTTCTACTCCAGGGGCGCAAGCGTGCCTGGGATCGGCCAAAACCGCAGCTCCTACCCGAGCGCCACCAAAACGGTCCCGCAGGGCGCAAAGACCTCCACCGGTTACAGCACCAAGGGCGGAACCGTGAGCCGCGGCGGATTTGGCAGCAGCTCGAAAAGCGGCGGAAGCTCGGGAGGCTAAGCGTGCGGCGACTCTCCTCCGTGCCGCGGCCGGACTGGAAGAAGAAGATCGAAGAGCAAGGCCTGGTTTTTTCGACCACCACCATGCCCGATGGCCGGAAAATCGAATACTGGAACGAATCGGCGTACTACGAGTTCTCCATGGACGAGGTGGAGACGCTCGAGAAAACCGCCGAAGACATGCACCTCATGTGCCTGGAAGCGGCCAAGTACCTGGCAACGGGTGCCATGGGCGATATCGGCATTGGCAGGCAGGCCTTGGAACTTGCGGCGGAGTCGCTGCAGGCCGGCGACATGGACATCTACGGCCGCTTCGACTTCATCTATGACGGCCAGGGCGGCCCGGCAAAGATGCTGGAGTACAACGCAGACACCCCAACAGGCCTGATCGAGGCGGCAGTGGCCCAGTGGTTCTGGCTCCAGGATGTGTTCCCCGAGAAGGACCAGTGGAACGGCATCCATGAGGCCCTGATCCGGCAGTGGAAGAAACTGCAGTTCCGCACCGGCATGAGCACCCTGCACGTGGCACACTCCGAGGCCGAGGAGTCCGGCGAGGACTGGATGACCGCGGCGTACATGCGGGACGTTGCCAGCCAGGGTGGCTGGACCACTATTGGCATCAACATGTCGGACATCGGCTGGGACCCCAACCTGAACCGGTTCGTGGACCTGGACAACTTCATGATCAGCACCATGTTCAAGCTGTACCCGTGGGAACTGATGATGAAGGAGCCGTTCGGCCACCGCCTCCTGCAGCGTGCCCACAACCCACGTTGGGTGGAGCCGGCCTGGAAGATGTTGCTCTCCAACAAGGCGCTGCTTGCTGCCTTGTGGCACCTCTATCCCGGCCACGAGAATCTCCTGCCCGCCTACCTCGGAGATCCCGGTCCACTCAAGGAATGGGTTGCCAAACCTTTGCACGGGCGCGAGGGGGACAACGTCCGCATCCACGCTGCAGGCATCGACATCACGCAGCCCGGTGGTTACGGGCGCGAAGGCTGGTGCTACCAGCAGTACCACTCGCTCCCGGACTTCGACGGAAACCATCCCGTCCTGGGCCTGTGGGTGGTGGACGGTGAATCCGTGGGCTGCGGGATCCGCGAGTCGGACGGACCCATCACGGACTACTTCTGCCGCTTCGTCCCCAACACCATCGACGCACCCGCACCCCAAAGCGCACCCTCAACTTCCCTCTTTGGAGCCGCATTATGAGCACTGAAACCTCGACGCCGGGAGGCGCCCCCGGCGGTGACCGCACCGCCGTCGTTCCTTCCAAAGGCCTGCGGGCAGGAATCCTGGACCTGGGCGACTCCGTCATGCTGGGCCTGGCCTCCACCGCACCCGTCTACTCCCTGGCCGCGACGCTGGGACTGATCGTTGCCGTCAACGGCAACTACACTCCGTTGATCCTGGTCCTCGGCTTCATCCCTGTGCTGTTTATTGCCTATGCGTTCCGCGAACTGAACAGCGCCATGCCGGACTGCGGCACCACGTTCATCTGGGCCCGTAGGGCCTTCGGTCCGTGGGCCGGTTGGCTTGGCGGTTGGGGTGTTGCCCTTGCAGGGATCGTGGTCTTGGCCAACCTGGCCCAGGTAGCCGGAAAGTATCTATGGCTTTTGATCGGCGACGGCTCCCTCGCCGAGAACACGTGGATTGTCACGGCCACGGGCGTGCTGTTCATAGCTTTCATGACGTTCGTCAACCACCGCGGCATCCGGCTGGGTGAGCATGTCCAACGGACGCTGACGTACATCCAGTACATCTCCCTGGGCATCTTCGCCCTGGCGATCATCATCCGTATTGCCGGCGGCGCTCCGGAAGGCCAGGCCTTCGACTTCGAGTGGTTCAACCCCGTGGGCGCGTTCAACGATCCCGGCGCGGTGGTCCATGGCGTCCTCCTGGCCCTGTTCATCTACTGGGGCTGGGATACTTGCCTGGCCCTCAACGAGGAAACCGAGAACCCTTCCAAGACTCCCGGCCGCGGCGCCGTGATTTCCTCCTTTGTGCTCGTGGCCATCTACGTTTCCATGGCGCTCTTGGTGATGATGTACGCCACCATCGGCACGGACGGGATCGGGCTGGGCAACTCCGCCAACCAGGACGACGTATTCCTTGCCATGAAGGACGTAGTGCTGGGTCCGTGGGGGTGGCTGATTGTCGTCGCCGTCCTGGCCTCGGTGCTGTCCTCCACGCAGACCACCATCCTCCCGACGGCCCGTGGAACGCTGTCCATGGGTGTCCACGGCGCACTGCCGGCCAGGTTCGGCAAGGTCCACGAGCGATTCCAGACTCCGGGCTTTTCCACGCAGGTCATGGGCGTCGCGGCCGTGGTGTACTACGTGGCCATGAGCTTCCTCAGCGAGGACCTGCTGGCCGATTCCATCAGCGCCATCAGTTTGTTCATCGCTTTCTACTACGCGTTGACCGGTTTCGCCTGTGTCTGGTTCTTCCGGACCACTCTTCGCGAGTCGGCCCGCAACCTCTGGTTCCGCGGAATCCTTCCGCTCATCGGAGCAGTGGCTTTGACGGTGGCGTTCTTCATTTCCGCCGTCCAGATGTGGGATCCGGCCTACGGGGACACCCGGATCTTCGGCATCGGCGGGGCGTTTGTCAGCGGCGTACTGTTGTTGCTGCTCGGCGTAGTGCTGGCCATCGTGTGCCGCTTCGCACCGGCCACCCGTGACTACTTCACAGGGAAGCACGCGGACATGGGAATTGTCCGGGGCGAATAGCGTGGGCCCTTCGACCTCCGACCTCCTTGACCTGGACTCCCTCCTGAGCGACGACGAACTCCTGGTGCGGGAGAAGGTGCGGGACTACACCGTCCAGCGCATCAAGCCGAACATCGCGCACTGGTACGAAGCGGCCGAGTTCCCCCGGGAGATTGTCCCGGAACTCGGCGAGCTCGGCGTTCTTGGCATGCACCTGGACGGCTACGGCTGCCCTGGCCGGACCGCCGTTGAATATGGCCTGGCCGCGATGGAACTGGAGGCAGGCGACTCCGGCATCCGCACGTTCGTGTCGGTGCAGGGCTCGCTTGCCATGACGGCCATCCACAAGTGGGGCTCCGAGGAACAGAAGGAGCAGTGGCTCCCCCGGATGGCCGCGGGCGAGCTGATCGGTTGCTTCGCGCTGACCGAGCCAAGTGCGGGTTCCGATCCTTCTTCCATGGCCACCTCTGCCCGGCAAACTGCCGACGGCTGGGTGTTGGACGGCGCCAAGCGCTGGATCGGGCTGGCTTCCATCGCTGACGTGATGGTGGTGTGGGCCCGAACCGAGGACGGCATCCGTGGATTCTTGGTGCCGTCGGGAACGCCGGGCGTGCACGTGGTGCCGATCGAGCCGAAGCTCTCCATGCGCGCTTCGATCCAATGCGATGTTAAGTTCGACGGCGTGAAGCTGGGTCCCGATGCCATCCTCCCGGGTGTCTCCGGACTGCGCGGCCCGTTCTCCTGCCTCAACGAAGCGCGGTACGGCATCGCCTGGGGAGCCATGGGCGCGGCACGCGACTCGTATGAAGCCGCCCTCGAGTATGCCGGGACGCGTATGCAGTTCGGACGCCCCTTGGCCAGTTACCAGCTCACGCAGGAAAAGCTCGTGAACATGCTCCTGGAAATCCAGAAGGGCACCCTGCTTGCCCTTCATCTGGGCAGGCTCAAGGACGCGGGTCGGCTTGAACCGCAGCAGATTTCCCTGGGGAAGCTCAACAACGTCCGCGAAGCACTCGCCATAGCCCGTGAGGCCCGCACCATCCTGGGCGGCAACGGTGTCACCATGGACTATTCACCCCTCCGGCACGCGAACAACCTGGAGTCCGTCCGGACCTACGAGGGCACGGACGAGGTCCACACCCTGATCCTCGGCCAACACATCACGGGCATCGGGGCCTTCCGCGGCTGATCCTTGCGTTGTTGGGCCTGCCCTGCGTGCCTTCGAGCGAAGTCAGGGCGCAGAGCGGGCCACACAACGTGATTACTTGCCTGAATCCAGGCCAGCTTCCGCTTCGGCTTCCGTTAGGGGTTCCGGTTCCGGCAGGAGGACCAGGTCGAAGAATCCACGGAGACCCTGCGCGACGTCAATCTCATCCGGGGCCAGGAGCCACTGCGTCTGCAGTCCATCCCACAGCCCCACCAACGATGCTGCCGCCTGCGCTGGTTCGACCCCGGGGCGCAGCCTTCCTTCCCCCTGCAGTTCCATGAACCGCCGGGTGTAGCTCCTGCGCAGGCGGTCGAAGCGGCCCATGAAGTACTCCCGGCCCGGGTGTCCTTCCGTCAACGACTCCGCGCACAGCACTGTGTACAGCTCAATGACCCCTGGGATGTCCTCGTTGTACTTCGCCGTCCGGAACACCACCTCGGCGAGGCCCTCGGCCATATCAGCCGGATTTGCTGTCTCCGTGATTTCGTCGCGACGGGCCAGGACTGCCATGAGCAGATCGCTCTTCGAGGGAAAGTAGTGCAGCAAGCTCGTCTGGCT
Organism: Paenarthrobacter sp. NPDC018779; assembly: GCF_044391085.1. NCBI lineage: Bacteria > Bacillati > Actinomycetota > Actinomycetes > Micrococcales > Micrococcaceae > Paenarthrobacter > Paenarthrobacter sp. NPDC018779. The sequence continues at coordinate 54,972 of NZ_JBIRZS010000009.1, forward strand.
CATGCCGGCGTGGTCAGCAACTTCCTGCAAGGACCCTCCGCGATAGCCCCTGGCCGCAAAAACCGCATGGGCAGCATCCAAAATCGTCCGCCTGCGGGCCTCCGACTTGGCATAGGGACCGCGTCGCCCCGAGCGGTTCCCTTCCTTTGTGGTCATGGCATGCCAGTGTACAGGCGGAAATGTCGCCTTCAATGAATTTCGAGTAGTCACTCGACTTTTGTGTTACCGTGGTCACATTCGGCCGTCGGATGGGCGTTTGCTTCCTGCGCCCAACGGCCTCACTACCGACACAAAGAGGTGAAGGCACATGACCGCTCTCACGCGAAGACAACTGCTTGGCGCCGGACTGGGTACTGCCGCCATGGGCTTCCTGGCGGGGTGCGCAACCCCCGGAACCCAGTCAGTCAATACCCTGGCCACCATCCCGCCCGCGGAAGGGCCCGTGAGGCTCACCTACTGGGCGTGGCTCAAGGACTTCCAGAAGGTGGCCGACATTTGGAACGCCAAGAACCCCGGCGTTCAGGTGGATGTGGTTTGGATTCCCGGCGGCAACTCAGGCGGGTACCAAAAGCTCTACTCAGCCCTTGCGGCCGGCGGCGGGCCGGACCTTGCCCAGGTGGAACTCCGATCGATTCCCGAATTCCTCCTGGTGAACGGACTGGTTGACGTATCCCGCTATGGCGCCAACGATCACGCCCATCTCTATGACAAGACGCTGTGGAACCAGGTGAGCTACGCAGGAGGTGTCTACGGCATCCCCCAGGACTCCGGACCCATGGCCCTGTTCTACCAGCCGGCCATCCTCGAGTCCGTGGGCGGAAAGACACCTGCAAGCTGGGACGAGTGGGCGGCCCTGGGAAAGGAACTCAGATCGAAGGATGCCTACATCGATTGCTTCCCCATCAGCGACGCTTCGCCCTTTGCTTCGTACGCCTCCCAGGCAGGAGCCGTCTGGCTGCGTCCCGAGGAAAATGGCTGGGTCATCAACATGACCGACGACGCCACCCTGGACACCGCCCGCTTCTTTGACCGGGCCATAGACCAGGACATCGTCAACACCGCCTACGGAGCCTTCTCCCCCGCGTGGTTTGCCGCTGCGGCGAAGGGTGGCATTGCTTCAACCATCACAGGCAGTTGGGGCGATGCCCTTATTGAGGGAGTCAGCGGGGCTGCGGGCAAATGGAAGGTGGCCCCCATGCCCACGTGGGGCGGCAGCGGTTTCGGTTCCACATACCTCGGCGGTTCCTCGGCGGCCGTCCTTGCCAACAGCAAGCACCCCAAGGAAGCCCTCGACTTCGCCGTGTGGCTCACCACGTCCAAGGAAGGCATCGACGCCGAGATCAAGTACAGCGGCATCGGCTGGTCGCCCAATCCGGAGTTCATAGGTACCCCGCGGCAACAGGCTTCGGAGTTCTTCGGCGGACAGCGTTACAACGAGGAAGTCTTCGTACCGGCTACCCAGCAGCAGAACACCGAGTGGTCCTGGTGGCCCGTCACGCAGCAGTCGTTCAACATCCTCAGTGACGGTTTCCGCAAGAAGGCCTCCGGGACCAGTTTGGTGGATGCAGTGGTGGCTTCAGAGCAGCAAATCATCAACGTCTTCAAGAACAAAGGGCTCACCATCCGGAAGGAAACGGCATGACAACAACACGCCCCGCTCCTGCAGCCCAACGCACAGTCTCGGCGGGAACCTCAAAAAGACGGACCGGTGCCACGGCCCGCGCACCATGGATCCTGCTGGCACCCTTCCTGGCCCTCTTCACCCTGACTTTCATCCTGCCCATCCTGGCGGCCATCGGCTCCAGCTTCACCAAAGTGACCCGCAGCGGCCTCTTCGGGGAAGCAGGGGTAACCAGCGGGTTTGCGGGCTTCGACAACTACGCCTTGGCGCTGGGCGACGGTAGTTTCGTGGCCTCCATCGGCCGGGTGTTGCTCTTCGGCGTCGTCCAGGTTCCCGTGATGATCGTCTTCTGCACTATCCTCGCTTTGCTCCTCGAATCGGCGTCCGCCCGCTGGCCCGGCTTCTTCCGGGCCGCCTACTTCCTGCCCTACGGCGTTCCCGGGGTCATCGCCACCATTTTGTGGTCTTTCCTTTACGTGCCAGGACTCAGTCCGTTGTTTGATGCCGCCAAGATCGTGGGCATCACGCCCGACTTCCTCGGCGCCAACAGCGTCCTGTGGTCCATCGCCAACATCGTGACGTGGAGCTACACCGGCTACAACATGCTCATCATCGTGGCCCAACTGAAAGCCATTCCCGGGGAACTGTACGAGGCCGCCAGGGTTGATGGCGCGTCAAGCTGGCGGGTCGCCTGGAGCATCCAGCTCCCCTTGATTCGTCCGGCACTGGTCCTGACCACCGTCTTCTCCATCATCGGCACGCTGCAGTTGTTCGCCGAAGCGCAGGTCCTCAAGACCGTTGCCCCGGCAATCGACAGCCAGTACACACCCAACCTGAGCGCCTACACCACGGCGTTTGCCTACAACGACTACAACGTCGCCGCTGCGCAATCGGTGATCATCGCCGTCGCAGCCTTCGCATTGTCCTTCGCCTTCCTCGCATTCACGAACAGGAAGTCATCATGACCGCAACAACCACCAGCAAAACCAAAGTCTCCACGGCCGGTACCGCCGGACCAGCCAAGAAGCAGGCCACCGGCCCGGACCGCTCGGCAGGCCGCCGTCGTTCTTCCACCATCATCGTCACGGCCATCCTGGTGGTAGTCGCCCTCTACTTCCTCATCCCGGTGTATTGGGTGTTCGTAGCCTCCACCAAGTCCACGGCGGACCTGTTCTCAACCAACGGGTTCTGGTTCGCTCCCACGTTCGCCCTCGGGGAGAATCTCGGCAAGGTCCTGAGCTACGACGGCGGAATCTTCGGCCGCTGGTTCCTGAACTCGGCCATCTACGCCGGTGCGGGCGCCCTGCTGGCAACCTACTTCGCGGCCGCCGGCGGGTACGCACTGGCCAAGTACCAATTCCGCGGCAGGAACCTCGTCTTCGGAACCATCCTCGGCGGCGTCCTGGTGCCCGGTACGGCTACGGCCCTCCCGTTGTTCCTGCTGTTCAGCCAGATGGGGCTCGCCAACACCTACTGGAGCGTGCTGCTTCCGTCACTGGTCTCACCGTTCGGTCTATTCCTGTGCCGGATCTACGCGGACGCCACGGTGGACACTGCCTTGATCGAAGCAGCCAGGATCGACGGGGCCGGGGAACTGCGGATCTTCCACACGATCGGCCTCAAGGTGCTCACTCCGGCCCTGGTCACCGTATTCCTGTTCCAACTGGTGGGCATCTGGAACAACTACTTCCTGCCCTTGGTCATGTTGTCCGATTCCGAGCTCTACCCCATCACGCTCGGCCTGAACAACTGGCTCAGCCAGGTTGACCGTTTGCCCGAATTCTACGAACTCACTACCGGCGGGGTGCTGCTGTCCATCATCCCGCTCAGCATCGCGATGATCGTCCTGCAGCGTTTCTGGCGCGGCGGGCTGACAGAAGGAGCCGTCAAGTAATGACAATGTCCCCAGAAACTGCCTACATCACCGATCCAGGCCCCGGATCAGGCAACCGTTTACCCGCACGCTCGTGGCTGCACACCAACGCACCCACCCTGTCACTGAACGGACAGTGGCGCTTCCGTCTCCTGCCCGGAGCGCCAGGAACACCCGGCGGGCACGGAGTCCTTCCCCACGGCGAAAGCGCAGAAAGCGTTGCGGCCGTAGACCTGGACGACTCAGGCTGGGACCAGATCCCGGTTCCCGCCCACTGGGTCCTGGAAGGAGACGGCCAGTACGGACGGCCCATCTACACGAACGTCCAGTTCCCGTTCCCCATCGATCCACCCTTTGTGCCGGATGAAAATCCGACGGGCGACTACCGGAGGACCTTCGAACTGCCCGCCGACTGGACCTCGGCCGAACGGGTTGTGTTGCGCTTCGATGGTGTTGAATCCCGCTACAAGGTATGGGTTAACGGTGTGGAGATCGGCGTCGGCACGGGCAGCCGGCTGGCCCAGGAGTTCGATGTCACCGATGCCGTGCGCAGCGGGATGAACCTGATCGCCGTCCGTGTCCATCAATGGTCGGCGTCCAGTTACGTCGAGGACCAGGACCAGTGGTGGATGCCCGGGATTTTCCGCGATGTGACGCTTCAAGCCCGGCCGCACGGAGGAATCGAGGACGTGTGGTTGCGCACGGGGTATTCGAGCGCCGGCGAAGGAACCATCGAGCCGGAAATTACCGCATCCCCGGCCGCGTTCCCGGTCCGATTGACGGTACCTGAGTTGGATGTCGACGTCGTCTGGAACTCGCTTGCCGACGTCGCCCCGGTGGCGATCGCCGCCGTCGAGCCTTGGTCCGCGGAACTGCCGCGGCTGTATTCGGCCACCGTGAGCAGCGAGGCTGAGACCATCACACTTCGACTCGGCTTCCGGACCGTGGAGATCCGAGGCGACCGCTTCCTGGTCAACGGCCGGCGGGTGGTGTTCAACGGAGTGAACCGGCACGAAACCCATCCGGACCGGGGCAGGGTCTTCGATGAGGCGTTTGCCCGCGAGGACCTGGCCATGATGAAGCGGTTCAACGTCAACGCCATCCGCACCAGCCACTACCCTCCCCACCCGCGGCTGCTGGACCTCGCCGACGAGCTGGGTTTTTGGGTCATCCTGGAATGCGATCTGGAGACGCACGGCTTCGAGGCCCAAGGCTGGGTTGGCAACCCCAGCGATGACCCTGCCTGGCGTGGCGCGCTGCTGGACAGGATGGAGCGGACGGTTGAGCGGGACAAGAACCACCCCTCGATCGTCATGTGGTCCCTGGGCAACGAGTCCGGGACCGGCTCCAACCTGGCAGCAATGTCCGCGTGGACCCATGCCCGCGACGCCGGGCGGCCGGTCCACTACGAAGGCGACTACACCGGTGCCTACACAGACGTGTATTCGAGGATGTACTCTTCCGTGCCGGAAACCGAATCGATCGGACGCGACGACGTTGGATCCCTGCTGCTGGGCTGCTCGGCCGCCGAATCGGCGCGCCAACGCACCAAGCCCTTCATCTTGTGCGAATACGTGCACGCGATGGGCAACGGACCCGGGGCGATCGACCAGTACCAGGACCTCGTGGACCGCTACCCGCGCCTGCACGGCGGCTTCGTCTGGGAGTGGCGCGACCACGGCATCCGCACGACGGCCGCGGATGGTACGGAATTCTTCGCCTATGGCGGCGACTTCGGCGAGGTGGTCCACGACGGCAACTTTGTGATGGACGGAATGGTCCTCTCCGACTCGACGCCAAGTCCCGGCCTTTTCGAGTACAAGCAGGTTGTGGCTCCCCTGCGCTTGGGCTTCTTGTCCGAACCGGACGACGGCGGAACGCACCACTTCCTGACGCTCGCCAACCTGCGGCGCTCGGCTGATGCGTCCGACGTCGTGGTCCGCTGGCGATGGGAAACAGACGGCCAGGTGGCCTCTTCCGGTGAATTTGAGGCCGTCAATGCCGCAGGTCAGCCGCTTGGCGCCGGCGAAACGGCGCGCTTTGATGTCCCACCGGTTTCGTCCGGGAGCGACGGAGAACAGTGGTTCACGGCCGAGGTTGTGCTGCAGAAGGACGCAGAGTGGGCCGATGCCGGCCACGTGATCTCCGCGGCCCAGCTGCAAGCCGTCCGGCCCCGGGACCGCCGGATCGGACCCCGTCCTTTGCCCACGCCCAGCTCCACTGGCATTCCGGCCGGTACTCTCTCGCTGGGACCGGCAACATTCCACGGCGGCAAGCTTGTTGAACTGGCCGGGCTACCGGTAGCCGGTCCGCGCTTGGAACTGTGGCGGGCACCCACGGATAACGACGCCGGTGCGGGGCGCGGCAGCTACGACGCCGCCGATCCGTGGCTCAACAACGGCGATGGCGTCCCGGCACCTTCCTTGGCGGAGACGTGGCGCAAGGCTGGCCTTGACCGCTTGGTTGGCCGCGTTGAGGAAGTCGCTGCAGGCTCGGACAGCATTCAAAGGCGGACGCGGTACTCCGCTGCCAACAGCCGCCATTGGGTGTCCGTTGCAGAGGAATGGCAGCTCTGCGAAGGCGGGCTCTGGCTGCGTGTGGAGATCGTGCCGGGCTCGGGCTGGGACATGGTGTGGCCACGGGTGGGCGTTCGGCTCGATCTGCCGGCCTCCGTGGACCACGCCTCCTGGTTCGGGACGGGTCCGCGCGAGTCCTATCCGGACAGCGTCCACTCAGCCCTCGTGGGGAGGTACTCCTCCAGCATCGATAAGCTGTCCGTCCGCTATTCCAAGCCGCAGGAGTCCGGCCACCGCTCCGGCGTCCGATCCTTGGAACTGCACAACGCCGGTTCTCCGTGGCTTGGTTTTGAGGCCCTGCCGGACTCCAGGGGACGCTTGCCGGGCTTCACCCTTGCCCGGCACACAGCCCAGGAAGTCTCGGGAGCGGCCCATCCCCATGAGCTCCCGTCCAGCAGCGGCAGCTACCTGTACCTGGACGCGGCCCAGCATGGGCTGGGCTCCAGGGCCTGCGGGCCGGACGTGTGGCCTGACTACACACTTCGGCCCGAGGCCCGGACCCTGGCCTTCCGCCTGACCCAGCTGTAAACGAACACTGTGGGGCCTGCTCTGCGCGCTTTCGGACGAAGATAGCGCGCAGAGCAGGCCCCGCAAGGTGGCTACTGGACGGCTACAGGCTCCTTCCGGGCAGCGTCCTTGCGGATGGTTGCGCTGATCACGGCCGCCACCGTGCACATGGCGGCCGCGCCCAGCCAGGCGTAGTTGTAGTGCCCAGTGGCATCGCGGATGTATCCGGCCAGGAGGGCGGCCGCAGCCGCTCCAAGCTGATGCGCGGCGAACACCCAGCCAAACACCACGGAACCGTCGGCTCCGAACACCTGGCGGCAGATCGCAGCCGTGGGCGGAACGGTGGCTACCCAGTCGAGGCCGTACACCACCACGAAAATGATCATGCTCGGCTCAACCGAGGAGCCCAGCAACAGCGGCAGTACCAGCAGTCCAATGCCGCGGAACTGGTAGTAGACGGCAAGCAGGACGCGGGGGTTGAAGCGGTCCGTGAGCCAACCGGAGGCGATGGTCCCCACAATGTCGAAGATCCCGACGACGGCCAGCAAACCCGCCGCCGTGGTTTCGGGCATGCCATGATCGTGGGCCGAGGGAATGAAGTGGGTGCCGATCAAGCCATTGGTGGTGGCCCCACAGATCGCGAAACCCGCAGCCAAGGCCCAGAAGGTGCGCACTTTACTGGCCCGCTTGAGGACCTGGAGTGCCCGGACTGCCGCGTTGGGTGAGTCCCCCTTAACCGCAGCGTTGTCCGCAGCGGCGGGGGCCGCCGTCGTGCTTTCCGGCTGGAGCTCCGCACCGTAAGGCAGGACGCCGACGTCGGAGGGCGAGTTCCGTAGCCAGCGCAGCACCAGCGGTACTACTGCGAGCGCACCGGCGGCGATGAGCAGCGAGGCGCCGCGCCAGCCGGGGTCCTGTGCCAGCATGGCGATGAAGGGAAGGAAGACCAGCTGGCCTGCGGCGCTGCCTGCGGTGAGGATGCCGATGACGAGTCCACGGCTCTTGGCGAACCACGTGTTGGCGATGGTGGCGGCGAACACGAGGGCCATGGAACCAGTGCCCAGGCCGATGAGCAGACCCCACGTGAGGAGGATCTGCCAGGACTGGTTGACGAGCACCGTCAGTGCGGATCCCAAGCCGATGAGGCACAGTGCAATCGCCGTCACTTTGCGGATGCCGAAGCGCTCCATGAGGGCAGCAGCGAAGGGTGCCGTCAGCCCGAAGAGGACCAGGTTGATGCTGACTGCCAGGGACAACACCGTGGTGGACCAGCCGAATTCCTGCTGCAGGGGAACCATGAGGACGCCCGGTGCGGCACGGAATCCCGCAGCTCCCACGAGGGCAAGGAACGCGACGGCAGCGACGATCCAGGCAGGGTGGAGCCGGCGTCGTTTGCGGGTGGGAACCTCGGTGGTCTCGGGGGCGGTCATGCGGGGATCTCCGTTTCGGCGTGTTCGTGGGCCGTGGACGGCGCGACGGCGAGTGGCATGGGCTGTTCGCTCCGTTTGAGGCTGTGCCAGCTGGTGTTGGCGGCGGTCAGTGCCGCGCCGCAATGGGTGCACGTGTCTGCCGAGGACGTTGGCTTGCCGCATTCGGTGTGGATGACCCGCATGTGCGAAACCTCGTTGGGCGCGTCCAGGTGCTTCTCGGCCCAGATGATGATGGCGTTAAGTACGGGGAGAGAGTCCTCCCCCTTGGGTGTGAGGACGTATTCCTGCCGGGTACGCGCTCCGTCCTTGTAGGGCCGCTGCGCCAGGAGTCCGGACTCCACCAGCCAGCCAAGCCGCTTGCTCAGCACGTTATCTGCCACTTCCAGGCGTTTCTTGATGGCGTCGTACCGGCCGTTGCCGAAGAAGACCTCGCGGAGCACCAGGCTTCCCCAGGGGTCGCCGAGGACATCGAGGCCACGGGCAAGGCTGCACGTTCGGGCAGACCAGTCAGATCGCAAAGGCATACCCTGAAAGTTAGCTGACTTTTCTAAAGAAAGCTAGGTGGTGTGCCTTCGCGACCCTCTTTGCCCGGCAGGGAAGGTGAATGCAACCTCTATCGATTGCCTGACCGGCCAACCGCCGCCAAAGTCAGTGGTGGCGGCCCGGCAGGGGTTACCGGTTCTCGACGACGGATGCCGGGAGTTCGTTCCTCAGCCCGGCCCTGGAAGGGTGGTAGGCGAGGGCCCAGTACACCAGCATCGCGATCCCGCACACCACGCCCAGGCTGGAAACCATGAGCTGCCACTGCGTCTGGGGATCCTTCCCCCACTCGGCGGCTCCGGCCCACACTGCGAGGTTCTTTGGAGTCATGTAGAACGCGATGGTCGAGAAGGCCACGATGACCCACCCCGCGGTGCGCATCCGTCCATTGCGGGAAGGCACCCGGTGCATCGCGAAGGCCATGCTCGGCAGCGCAACGGCCACCCACACCCAGTGGTGGGACCACGAAACCGGGCTGACCAGCAGCATCAACACGGCAGTGGCGGACACTGCCACAAAGTTCTCTTCGACGTCCACGGCCCACTTGATGACCAAGGCAGCGAGCGCAGCAAGGCCCAGCGACAGGACCAGCCACACCAAGCTGGTGGTCGAGGAATCGGGCATGCCGAAGTGGATCAGGAGGCCTTTGAGCGACAGGTTGTCCACGTAGCCTGGCCCGCCGATACGTCCCGTGTCCGGAAGGATCTGCGTCCAGAACGCCAAGGACGCCTGGGGCAGGACAGCCCAGGCAAACGCGATCGATCCAAAGAACCCGGCGGCCATCCATCCGAGGGCCCTGAAGTCCTTGCGCACCAGGAAGTAGAGGCCAAAAGCCAGGGGCGTGAGCTTCACACCTGCGGCCATGCCGATCAGCAGTCCGGCAGGCCAGCGGATCTGCCCGGCCCGGGCCTTACCGTGCAGCGCAAAGTCGGCCAGGATGACGCCCATCAACACAATGTTGATCTGGCCGAAGACGAACGTGTCCCGCCACGGCCCCAGGAGCAGGATGGCCCCTGTCCCCAGCAACGCGGTGGTCCGGAACCGGTAGTCGGCGAATGCCACCCGCCAGGAGGCCAAGCCGAAGAAGTAGTGCCGGGACAGCCAAGCGGCCACCACGCCGGCCCCAAGAAGCGCTGCGAGGATGAAGACCAGGCTGCCACCAAAGAAACCCAGTGCGGCCAGTCCCGAAAACAGCAGCGCGGCAAAGGGTGGGTAGGTAAACGGCAGGCCATCCCGGACGGCGTACAGGTCGCCGCCTTCAAGGACCCTTCCACCACCGTAGTAGTAGACCTCGAAGTCGTTCAGCGCCGGCTCATAGTCCGTGTACAGGAACCAGACCGCCACGGCCAGGGTCAGCGCGGCGGCCGTGGTCAGGATCCAGCCGCGCCTGGCCGTAGATCGCGTCGCCGGTTGGGAAACCGCAGGTGTAGGAGATGCCACGGTCCTAGCCATTGCTGATCTTGGCGAAAGCCTGTTCAAGGTCGGCAATCAGGTCCTCGGATTCCTCGATGCCGCAGGAAAGGCGCAACAGGTTCTCGGGGACGGCCAGTTCGGTTCCCTTGACAGAGGCGTGGGTCATCTCGGACGGATAGTTCATGAGGGACTCGATGCCGCCGAGGGACTCCGCGAGAGTGAACACCGAGGTGGATTCCGCCACCGTGCGGGCTGCGGCTTCGCCACCCTTGAACTGAACGGACACCATGCCACCGAACTTCTTCATCTGCTTCGCGGCGAGATCATGGCCCGGGTGGTCCGGAAGGCCCGGGTAGAGCACTGCCTCCACCTCGGGGCGCGTCAGCAGCCACTCGGCAACCGCTTGGCCGTTTTCACTGTGCCGGTCCATCCGCACGCCAAGCGTCTTGAGGCCTCGCGTGGTCAGGAACGCGTCCATGGGTCCTGATACCGCACCCACAGCGAACTGGATGAAGCCGATCTTTTCAGCCAACTCCGCGTCCTTCACCACGATGGCGCCGCCCACGACGTCGGAGTGGCCGCCGATGTATTTCGTGGTGGAGTGGACCACCACATCGGCACCCAAGGCGAGCGGGGTCTGCAAGTAGGGAGAAGCGAAGGTGTTGTCCACCACCAGGAGGGCGCCGGCGTCGTGCGCTACGGCGGCGAGTGCAGCGATGTCCGTGATCTTCATCATCGGGTTGGACGGCGTTTCCACCCAGACAATGCGGGTCTGGTTCGCGGCCACGGCGCGTGCAACGGCGTCGAGGTCGGACATGTCCACAGGAGTGTTGCCGATCCCCCAGTCGCCCAGCACACGGTTGATTAGGCGGTAGGTTCCACCGTAGGCGTCGTTGCCGAGCACAATGTGGTCACCTGGCCGTGCGACGGCGCGGATCAGCGAATCCTCGGCGGCGAGCCCGGAACCGAAGGAAAACGCAGCCGTGCCTCCTTCGAGTGCCGCGAGCTGTTCCTGCAGGGCGTCACGGGTGGGGTTGCCGCCGCGGCCGTACTCATAGCCGGAGCGCAGGCCGCCAATGCCGTCCTGGGCGTACGTGGAGCTGAAGTGCAGGGGCGGCACCACGGCACCGGTACGGGGCTCGAAGTCCTGGCCGGCGTGGACGGCGCGCGTGTTGAAACCTGCGTTGTTGTTGGCAGACATGAGTGCTCCTCTTCTGTGCTTCTGGCTCGGCGCTTAGTTGCTCAGGTACGCGAGCAGGTCGTGGCGGGTCAGGATCCCCACGGGGGCTCCGGCGAACGTGACCATGACGGTATCGACGTCGGACAGCAGTTCACGCGCGGCGGAAATGGTTTCCAGTGAGCCGATCACGGGCAGGCGCTCACCCATGTGCTCGGCGATCGTGTCCGTAAGCTTCGCTTCGCCCTTGAACAGCTTGGAGGTGAGGCTGCGCTCGTCCACCGCGCCCAGGACCTCGCCCATCACCACGGGCGGTTCCTGCGACAGGACCGGGATATGGGAGACGCCGAACTCGTTCATGATGTTGATGACATCGCGGACGGACTCGTTGGGGTGGATATGGACCAGGTCCGGCATTTCTCCGGTCTTGGACTTCAGCACTTCGCCAACAGACGCTTCCTCGCCGCCGGAGAGGAAGCCGTAGGAGCGCATCCACTGGTCGTTGAAGATCTTGGCCAGGTATCCGCGGCCGGAGTCCGGCAGGATCACCACCACCACGGCGGATTCGTCCAGGTCCTTCGCGGCCTGCAGGGCAGCTGCCACGGCCATGCCGGACGAGCCGCCCACCAGCAGCCCTTCCTCGCGGGCAAGGCGCCGGGTCATGGCAAAGGAGTCGGCGTCGGACACGGCAATGACGTCATCCGGAACGGACCGGTCGTAGTTGTCCGGCCACATGTCCTCCCCGACGCCCTCAACAAAGTAGGGGCGTCCGGTGCCGCCTGAGTAGACCGAGCCCGCCGGGTCCGCGCCGATGATCTTGACCCGGCCGCCGTCGGACTCGGGGCGCTCCGCCGAAACTTCCTTGAGGAACCGGCCTGTGCCGGTGATGGTGCCGCCGGTTCCGGCCCCGATCACCACGTGCGTGACGCGACCGTCGGTGTCCCGCCAGATCTCCGGTCCGGTGGACTCGAAGTGGCTGCCCGGCGCGGCGGGGTTGGAGAACTGGTCCGGCTTGAAGGCACCGGGAATCTCCCGGACGAGGCGGTCGGACACACCGTAGTAACTGTGCGGGCTGTCGGGAGCGACAGCGGTGGGCGTCACCACTACCTCGGCGCCATACGCCTGCAGGACGGCCCGCTTGTCCTCGCCAACCTTGTCCGGCACCACGAACACGCATTTGTAGCCCTTTTGCTGGGCCACGAGGGCCAGGCCCACGCCGGTGTTACCCGAGGTCGGTTCAACGATGGTTCCGCCGGGCTTGAGCCGGCCGTCCTTCTCCGCGTCTTCGATCATCTTCACGGCGATCCGGTCTTTGATGGATCCGCCGGGGTTGACGTATTCGAGTTTCACCAGGACTGTGGCTTTGATCCCGTCCGTGATGTGGTTGAGCTTGATGAGCGGTGTATTGCCGATGAGGTCCAACACGGACTGGGCGTACTTCATAGGTACAAAGTTACCGTCTGCCCGCTGCGGTCCCGGACCGGAGGAGCGTCCCACCGCGTACCCATGGTTCGAAAGCCTGTCATTCCGGGGTAGAGGGCGACACCTGCTCCCTCGTAGGCGCTTGCAGCCCTCCTGCGAACGCGTCAACCTCAGCCATGGGACTGGCTCTGCTGCCGGCAGATTCCCATGGCCTCCCGAGGTGCTTTCCGAGCGATACCCGGCACCTCGCGTCCCATTTGGAGACAATGGCCTGGGTGTTGGCCGGTCCGATAGCCCGGGCCACCTTGGATCCCAGAATCCAAAGACACGCCAACGCTTCATCCCACTCGAACTGCTGGGCGGGTGTTGGGTCACCTTCGTATGCGGATTCAATGTGTTCCGGATGCTGTCGGAACCAATCAAAGACAACCCGGATATCATCTGCATCCTTGTATTGGCCATAGGCGCTTCGGTCAACCCAGGCGTCCAATTTGAGTGCCGTGTAATGCAGCGGATCAACAACCTTGAGGTTCCGCCCATCCGGAAGAATGTACTCATCTGCGACGTTGTAGGCGGACGAGTACGCAAGGACGCTGAGCGGTGACGATCCGGCCGAGGGTTGAACGGAGCCTTCTGGTTCTTCGATTCCGCCAAAGGGAATCAGGTCCACAGGGAGCCCGCCGATGATGTACTTCACGTCCGAAGCCGACTTGCGGGCCTCGAATTCGGCAGTCAGTGCGGCATAGTCCTCACGGCTTGCCACGACCAAGGCAAGATCCACGTCAGAAGTGGTCCGCAGGAAATGCCCCGGGCTGCCGAGTCGCCGATGCATCAGGTCCCGCGCTTGCGCACCAACGAGCATTGTCCTCCTGCGTAGCCCCCGGATGCGCTGTTCCAATAGCGACATGACATCCATGACGATCTGAAACTCAGCGTGCGGTGAGCTCTCGAAGTTGTGCGTTTGTCCCGGCAAAGTCGCTGGCCACCTCCTTCATCCGTGCGTCGCCGTTCGCCAGCAGGTCCGCATAGACCAATGTGGCAGGAGCCACCTCTTGTCCATCCTCGGCAATACTCCAGTCGATGGGAGCCGTCCAAAACTTGCGACGCACGCTGACGTTGGGATTGTCGGCCTTCTTCCACCGGTTCGCGTTCAAGAGACTCGGCCTGAGCTCGTCAACGTAGACCGTAATCGTGGCCGGCCGGATGAGTTCTGGCAGGGCGGACTCGCCACTCAGCCAAATGTCCGGCCCGACGATTGATCGGGGATTCTGTGTATGGACTTCGGCGACGATGAGCTTAGGCAGCAACCTTCTGGGGTAAGCCGAGAGCCAGTCCAAGTAAAGTTTCGCCCGATCGCCCTTATCGAATCGTGGGTGTTCTTTCCGGACTGACTCGACCACCCCTTGGGCTGCCCCGATGGAAGCACCGGAGGCCCTGGCTATCTCCCGAATGCCTTCGCCGATCAAGTCCGGCCAAGTAATGAGGGCAAAGACTACCTGGGCCCTGGCCGGCGTGAATAAGTCCAGCGGGCTCCTCAGCATGTTCCGTTTCTCTCCGACCAAATGTGAGAAGTCGATTTCCGGGCGTTGTCCACGAATGTCCACATAGAAGCCTGGCGCGCTTATAAACATAGTGCCTTTGAGATCGGCGAAGTTGACGCCCCCTCTCCTCAAAGACTCTGCGTGTGCAGGCCTGATCACCGGAGCGAGAACCAGCGGGATGTTTCGTGAACGTCGGTTTCGCTGCTCGGCCTCTGCCGGCGACAGAATCGAAACTTGGAGACTGCTTCTTGGTGTATGAATAACCGCGGGTATCCCGGCATCCTCCGATAGGCCTTCAACATCCAGCGACATTCCTCGTGTGACAAGTAAGTCCCGGAAGGCCTCCAAGAGTTCCGCTTCAATCATGTTCACTATTCTAGGCTGTTCATTATTCGTGAACAAGAGAAAATAGTGAACAAGCGGGAGTTAACGTTCAGCTTCCCGCGGACTGGTCCGTCTGCCACAGGCCCAGGATGTTGCCCTCCGTGTCCTTGAAGTACGCGTACCATCCCATGGTTGGCACGGCGTCCTTGCCCTGCACCACCGAACCGCCGGCCTGTTCCACTTGTCCGAGGGCGGCGTCAATATCGTCAACATCAATGGTGAGGATAGGCGTTTTCAGGTTCTCCGACCGGGGAAAGAGGGCACCGTTGATGGCGCCGGGTTCCTTGGGCATGCCCGTTTGCTCGTCGGAATCCGTGGTGAGGGCGATCGTGTAGTCCATCCCCTGCATGGGGCTGAGGTTCCAACCGAAGGTGCTCTGGTAGAAGGTGTTGGCCCGTTCTTTGTTGTCCGTGGGAATTTCGAAATGCACAATCGCGGCCATGGCTAGCGCTCCTTGTTCCTGGGAATTTTCCTGGGGTGGCGCGGCCTGTTCCACGCCACATCAGGGAGTCTAGCCGCGTACCCCAGCGCCGGTAAGGGCTTCGCGGAGCAAATTGTCAGCCCGGCATGGGACCATGAAAACATGACCATTGCTGAAGCTCCGCCGCTTGTTGCGGCCGCGGCGGACGCATCCCTCAGGTGGCATCCGGGAACCCCTTACCGCCTCGATCAAACCCTGTTCCCGCTGCAGCGCGGCAACGGCGATCCTTCCTTCGCGGCGCACCCCAGCGGTTTTTGGCTGGCTTTCACAACTGCCTCCGGACCTGTGACGTTGCGGCTTTCCTCCGGCGGTTTGGGGTCCGGCGCGTGGGTGGACGCGCAGGCCTGGGGCCCCGGTGCGGAAGACGCCATCGCAGGTGTCCCGCGCCTGTTGGGCGCCGACGACGATTGGGCAGCTTTCGATGAGCCCGCCTTCCATTCCACCCTCCCCCGCCTGGTCACTGAAGCACGACGCCGGAACCTGGCTTTGCGGCTGCCCTCCACCGGACGGGTGGTTGATTCACTGGTGCCCACCATTTTGGAGCAAAAGGTCACCACTTTGGAGGCCCGCCGCGGGTACCGGTACCTCATGTACCGGTACGGCACCAAGGCTCCAGGCCGGGTAGCACCGCAGGGCCTCCTTGTTCCACCCACGGCGCGGCAATGGCTCGGTGTTCCCTCATGGGAGTGGCACAAGGCCGGCGTGGGGCCACAGCGTTCGGCCACGGTGATGCGGGCGCTGCAGTCCGCCGTCGCGCTTGAACGCCTGGGTGCGCTCAGCGCGGCTGAAGCCGGGGCCAAAATGCAGACCATCCCTGGCATCGGCATCTGGACGGCAGCCGAGGTGGTGCAGCGGACCCATGGCTGCCCGGATTCGATTTCCGTGGGCGACTACCATTTGGCGGCCTACGTGGGGTACGCATTGACCGGCCGGAAGACCGACGACGCCGGGATGCTCCAACTCCTGGAACCTTGGAACGGGCATCGGCAGCGCCTGGTCCGCATGCTCTACCTCAGTGGCTTCCGCAAACCCACGTTCGGCCCGCGCATGACGGTCCAGGACCACCGCTCCCACTAAAGCAACGCGGGGGCCACTTGCGGCCCCTTCACCGGCTATTTTTGGGCTCTAAGTGACCCCGCGTTGCTTTTAGAGGTGGAGGCGGGACACGGCTTCCTGGCGCATGTCGACCTTCCGGACCTTCCCGGAAACGGTCATGGGGAAGCTCTCCCGGACATCC
This sequence comes from Paenarthrobacter sp. NPDC018779, assembly GCF_044391085.1. NCBI lineage: Bacteria > Bacillati > Actinomycetota > Actinomycetes > Micrococcales > Micrococcaceae > Paenarthrobacter > Paenarthrobacter sp. NPDC018779. The sequence goes on from NZ_JBIRZS010000009.1 coordinate 71,171, forward strand.
ACGTAGCGCGGGATCTTGAAGTGGGCCAGCCTGCCCCGGCAATACTCCGCCACGTCCTCGGCGGTGAGCGCGGCTGCCCCTGGTTTGAGGATGATGCAGGCCATGAGTTCCTCGCCGTATTTGGCGTCCGGAACACCGATCACCTGGACATCCTGGATGGCGGGGTGCAGGTACAGGAACTCCTCGATCTCGCGCGGGTAGATGTTCTCCCCGCCGCGGATCACCATGTCCTTGATGCGGCCTTCGATCACGAGGTACCCGTCCTGGTCCATGCGGGCCAGGTCCCCTGTGTGCATCCAGCCGTCGGCATCAATGGCCTCGGCGGTCTTGTCCGGTTGGCCCCAGTAGCCCTGCATCACGGCGTATCCGCGGGTGCACAGTTCGCCGATCACGCCCCGTTCCACCATCTCCCCGCTCCCAGGGTCAATGATCCGGCTTTCCAGGTGCGGCATGGTGCGGCCCACCGTGCTGGTCCGCTGTTCCAGGGTGTCGCCCGCGCGGGTCATGGTGGATACGGGCGAGGTCTCCGTCATGCCGTAGCAAATGGCCACGTCCACCATGTGCATCTCCCCGATCACCCGCCGCATCACCTCGATGGGGCACAGGGAGCCGGCCATGACCCCGGTCCGGAGCGTGGACAGATCGTAGGATCCGAAGTCTTCCAGCGCCAGTTCCGCTATGAACATGGTGGGCACGCCATACAGGGAGGTCCCACCGAAGTCCTGCACGGCTTCCAGCGCGGCCGACGGATTGAAGCCCCGCCCCGGAATGATCGTGGCGGCCCCGAAGCTGAGTGCGTTGAGGTTTCCGATCACCATGCCGAAGCAGTGGTAGAAGGGCACGGGAATCACCACACGGTCGTGTTCGGTATAACCGAGCAGCCGCCCGATGGAGTGCCCGTTGTTGAGGATGTTGTGGTGGGTCAGCGTGGCACCTTTGGGGAAACCCGTGGTGCCGGAGGTGTATTGCAGGTTGATGGGATCGTGCGGGTTCAGTTGCGCCATCCGCTCACGCAGCGCGGAAGGCCCGACGGCGTCAGCCCGGGTCAGCAGTTCGGCGTACGTCAGTTCGTGGCCGGTTTCCGGCACGCCTGAGCGCAGGCCCAGGAGCGGATCGCCCGGAAGGAACACCAGTTCCCTGAGCTCCTGACAGGTAGAAAGAGCTGCCCTGGCCATGCCGACGTAGTCGCTGTTCTTGTCCGTAGGCGCGGCCACCAGCATGCGCATACCGTTTTGCTTCACCACGAATTCCAGTTCATGGCTGCGGTAGGCCGGATTCACGTTGACCAGCACGGCTCCAGCCTTTGCGGTGGCGTACTGGAGGATGGTCCACTCGGCGCAGTTGGGACTCCAGATGCCAATCCGGTCTCCCTTGGCCACACCCAAGGCGAGCAGCGCGCGGGCGAGGCGATCGACGTCGTCGTTAAGCTTTTGGTAGCTCCAGCGGCGGGCTTGCCCGCCCGGCGCGGCTGCGGCCTCGATCAAGGCATCGCGCAACGGGAAGCGCGCGGCTACGCGTTCAAAATTGGCGCCAATGGTCTCTTCGAGCAGCGGGACATCAGTGTCACCGGCGGTGTAGGACAACATGACGGAACGCTACCAAGCCGCCGCCCGCAACAGAACCGTAAACAGCTCAGAGGTGAACGTGTCCTCCCGGTAGTGTTGAAGCCATGAGTGCACCCATCGACCTGCAGGCAACGTTCATTCCCAACGAAGGCGAATTCTTCCGTGTGAAGCTCGCCCTTGAGATCGCAATCGACGAGGTGGTCAACGAGCCCGGCTGCATCCGCTACGAGCTGACCGAAGCCACCGAAGAGAAGCTCGTCCTGACCGAGCGCTGGGAATCCGAGGAACTGCTGGAGAAGCACTCCAAGGGCATCGCCGTCCAGGACCTGAACGAATCCCTGAGCGCCCTGCTGGCCGAGCCGGTCCAGCTGGAACGCCTCTGATCCCGAAGTCGCTGCAAACGCAATGAGGTCGCCGGAATGTTCCGGCGACCTCATTGCGTTTCCGGCGATCCCGTCGATCGCCGGGGAAGTCCTAGTTTTCCTCGGCCTGCGCGGCGCGCTGCTTGGCGACGTGGGCGTGGACCTCTTCCATGTCCAGGCCCTTCACGGCCTCGATGACCTGCTCCAGCTGCGGACCGTTGAGGGCACCGGGCTGCGAGAAGACCAGGACCTTTTCACGGAAAGCCATCAGCGTGGGGATGGAGGTGATTCCGGCCTCGGCGGCGAGCTGCTGCTCGGCCTCGGTGTCCACCTTCGCGAAGAGGACGTCGGAGTGGTTGTCCGACGACGCCTGGTAAACGGGGGCAAACTGGCGGCACGGACCGCACCATGCGGCCCAGAAATCCACCAGGACAATGTTATTGCCCTCAATGGTCTGTGCGAACTGTTCTCCAGTGATGTCAACTGTAGCCATGATTCCACCGTACGCGACCCTGGTCTGGAAGTCCCGTGCGGGGACCTCCTGTTCGCTTCCCGCTTCACCGGGAATAGCCACGGAACCTGCTCCGTTGCGGGGCCTGCCCTGCGTGCCAACAGCGCTACAAAGAATGCAAAGCGGGCCCCGCAACGGGTATGCCTAACCGGCGGACACCGGGGTGCCTACCTGCCCAGCACGTACTTGAGGGCCGAGGCGTAGAGGGGCGCCACCTTGTTGTGGCCGGTCTGGTTCATGTGGATGTTGTCCAGGTAGTTTCCGTCTGCCCCGGCGATAGTGGCGGTGCCGGCCATGGAAACCCGTGGCCAACCTCGGAGGGCAGCCTCGCGCATCAGCATGCCATCCACCCAACGGCGCTGGAAATGGCTGGAATCGTAGCGGGAGAGCACGCCGTTGATGACGATGGTGCTCCGGGGATACTTACGCCGCAGTTCATCCCACAGTTTGTTGGCTTGGGAAAGGATGGCCGCGTCGGTGGCCATGATCCGGGCATCATTGCCACCCAGGTTCACTATCACCACTCCGGGGTTCCCCTGCGGCAGGAGGATACGGTCCAGGAGGACAGCGTCCGTCGCGGAGCCAACCGAACTCCCGGACACATAGCCCATGCCGCCGATACTGCGGACCACCTGGCGAGGGTAGCCTGCGGCGCGGGCGCCCTGTTCGCCCCAGGAGTCCAGGTCCAACTGCGAGTCTCCGAGGATTACGGCCGTGGAAGCGTCCACGGCCTCCGCCGAGTACAGTTCCTGGGTGGTGGGGTTCCAGATGGTTTCCAGCTTCTGGAAAGCAACGTGGTTTCCGCGTGAATCCGTCCACGTGTCACGGAGGGGCCAGCCAAAGTCGCCCGGGTTCACGGACCACACCACGTAGCTCGGGTGGCCCACGATCCGGGTTCCGGTGCCCGGCCCCCATACCAGCCAGCCATTGGCGAACTGCTGGACCAGTCCTCCGGCCTTGGGAATCTTGTCCGTCAGCGGCAGTCCGAGTTGCCCCGCCGCGCCGCCAAGCGCCACGTAGCGGTTGTGGATGTCGCCGTGCGTGGTGGAGTGGGCTCCCGTGGCCGCGGACCAGTACACCGTGCCACCTTGGAACTGCTGGTACACGAAGTTCGCCTGGCGGTTCTCTTCTCCCACGGGGTACCCGAGGGCCCCGTTCTGTCCGCCTGTGGAGGACCAGTAAGCCCGGATGGCTCCGGTCAGCACGCGGGCCCCTGTCCCCGGAGACCAGACGATGGTTCCGCGCTGGTACTGCTGAGCCGATCCCCCATTCCTCAGCCCGGTGGCCTCATCCGAAGTGGGGTAGCCAAGATCCCCGCCCTCCAGGCCGGATTCCCGCCAGCGCCCACGGATTGCACCCATGGAGGGATGCGCCCCACTGGCCGCCGACCACACAATGAAGCCGCGCTCGAAGACCTGGTACGCACCGCCGTCGGGCAGTCCCGTCCGCTCACCGGTGACGGGGTAGCCGAGGTAGCCGCTTTCAAAGCCCGAGCGTGCCCAGGCAAGGTGGATGGAACCGGTGGTGCGTTGTGCCCCGGTTCCGGGAGAAGAAGTGATGGCGCCGCGTTCGAACACCTGCTTGGAGCCGCCGTTGCGGAGGCCCAGGGCCGTGTCCGTCGTCGGGTACCCGTGGTATCCCGCCGGGCCACCGTTGTCCCACCACGCGGTGCGGACCGGACCGTTGACCACTACCCGGGCACCGGTCCGGGCTGACCAGGCGATGTCTCCGCCGGTAAAGCGCTGCACGCACCCGGAGGCCACACATTCCTCTTTGGACGTCGGCTTGAGCAACACGCTTCGGGCCCAGGCGCTGGTGTTGTACAACTGACCGATGGCACCCGACACGGACGGCGTTGATGTGTCCGTGGCTACTGCCGGAACCGCTGTTCCGAACACACTCCCGGCCAGCAAAAGAACGCTTGCGCAGACCGAAAGCCTGCGGCGGGCATGGCCAGTTTTTGACCCTGTGGAACCCATACTGCTACCCCATAAAAACTTGGGCGGAACGCCCGGCTGCTGCCTCCCCACCGGACACAGTCAGGCAAGTATGTTTCACGCCGGCGCATACCTGTTAGTCGACGCGGTCATTGGTGCAACATCGTTATTTTCCGCAAGCTCTTGCGGTGCATTGAACAAGTGTTTAGTGTTTGGAACATGCGTTCAACCGCGGAGGATTTGACCACCCGGGCCCGCATCCGGGATGCCGCCATCGGCCTGTTCGGCCGGGATGGCTTTGCCCGCGCCACCGTCCGCTCCGTCGCAGCGGAGGCAGGGGTGAGCCCCGGCCTGGTCATCCACCATTTCGGCAGCAAAGCCGGACTCCGCGAAGTCTGCGACCAGCATGTCCTGGCCCAAACCGCCAACCAGGGCCGCGAGAAAACGGACCCCCGCACCACGAGGCTCCTCATCCAGGACTACCTCAACAACCCCCACGAGTACGCGGACGAGATCGCCTACATCCGCCAGTCCCTGGGCGACGAGTCAGACGCCGGAGATGCCTTCTTCGACGGGGTTGTCAGCCAAACGGAAGACATCATCCACACAGGCATCCAGGCCGGCACCATCCGCGCATTCGAGGATGTCCGGGCCACCGCCGTCGTCATTGCCTCCAACAGCCTGTCCATGCTCATGCTGGGCCGGCACGTTTCCCGGGCGCTCGGCACGCCGGCCTCCGAACCACACGGCATCGGCCCCGAACTGCTCCGCCACCTGACCCTGCCGGCCTTGGACATCTACACCCACGGTTTCTACACAGACTCGCGCTTCCTCGAATCGGCCCGCGAAGCCCTCCACCACCAATCAAGCACCACCGAAGGGAGCATGCCCCGTGACCCAGGCAATCGTCGTCGAGGGGTTGCGTAAGAAGTTCGGCCACCGCGAAGTCCTGCATGGACTGAACTTCACCGTGGACGCCGGCACAGTGTTCGGCGTCATCGGCCCCAATGGCGCGGGCAAGACCACCACCATGCGCTGCCTGCTGGACATCATCCGGCCCAGCGCCGGATCGATCTCCGTCCTGGGCCAGGATCCCCGGCGGGCCGGAACAACGTTGCGCCGCCGGATCGGGTACTTGCCCGGCGAACTCCATCTGGAAAACCGGACCACCGGCCGACGCGTCGTGGAACACTTCGAGGCCATCAGCGGCCCCGTGGACCGCGCCCACGTCAAGGCGCTCGCGGACCGTTTGGACCTCGACCTGGACCGGCAAACCCGGAAGCTTTCCAAGGGCAACAAGCAGAAGCTGGGCCTGCTCCAGGCCTTCATGCACCGCCCCGAACTCCTGGTGCTGGACGAGCCCACCAGCGGGCTGGACCCATTGGTCCAGCAGGAATTCCACGCCATGGTCCGCGAAGCCGTGGACTACGGTGCCACCGTTTTCCTCAGCTCCCACGTCCTGAGCGAAGTCCAGCAGGCAGCGGACGCCGTCGCGATCCTGCGCGACGGCGGCATCGTCACCATTTCCACAGTAGAAGCCTTGCGGAACGCGGCCGTGCGGCAGCTGAAGTTCAACGTCACCGGAACGGGAACGCACGACGTCGGCGCGCTGCTGGCCCGGGTGCCTGGCGTCGCCAACGTGGCGCTGCGGGAAGTTTCCCCCGAGGGCGCCTCCCGCCCTGCCGTGGAGGCCACTGCAACTCTGTCCGGCCAGGTCCAACCGCTGGTCCGCGAGTTGGCCCGGCTGGAACTCACTGACCTGGTGTTGGAGGAACCGGACCTCGAGGAAGCCGTGCTCACGCTCTACACGGGCCACTACGAGGGCAACGGCCATCATTCACCCGGCACGCCAGCCGTATCAGGCCATGCCACCGCACCCAAGGAAGAAGCCCATCATGCCTAGGATCCTGCCCCTTTTCACCAAGGCACTGACGGATTCCTGGCGCTCCACCATCGCGTGGGGGTTGGGACTGACCGGCGCCATCATGCTCTACCTGCCTCTCTACCCGTCCATCGGGGGCAGCTCGCAGATGCAGCAAATGATCGATGCCCTGCCGCAGGGAATGACCAAGGCCCTCAACTACGACCAAATCGCCACAGGAACCGGCTACACCCAGGCCACACTGTTCGGGCTGATCGGCTTCCTGCTCATGTCCTTGGCATCCGTGGGCTGGGGTGCCGCGGCCGTGGGCGGTGATGAGGAATCCGGGCTGCTGGAGCTCACACTGGCCCACAGTGTCACGCGCATCCAGGTGGTCCTGGAACGGGCCTTGGCACTCGTAGTCCGCGTTGCCGCTCTGGCGCTGCTCGTCTTCGTGCTGGTGCTGGTACTGAACCGACCAGCGCAACTGGGTATCGACGTCGGGCATCTCGCCGGAGCCGTGGTGCTGTTCGCCGGGCTGGCACTGCTCAGCGGAACCGCTGCCTTGTGCTTTGGGGCGCTGACCGGCAGGAAGGTCTACGGGATTGCCGCCGGCGCGGCAGTGGCAGTACTGGGCTACGTCTTCAACGCAGTGGGCAGGCAGAGCCCGAACATGGAGTGGCTTCTGAACCTCTCGCCCTACCACTGGGCCTATGGCAATTCGCCAGTGACGAACGGCGCCGATTGGGGAGCCGCGGTGGGCCTGCTGGGTATCTCGGCCGCGCTCATTGCCGCAGGCGCGGTGGCCCTGCAGCAGCGGGATGTGGGCGTCTAGTCCTGGCCTTTCACGCGCTCCTGGACGTGCGCCTCCGCAGTGTTCCAGGAGTGCGGGGCCGGTCGGCGGGCTCCCGGGAGAGCATTGTGTTCACGCCATTCGTGGATCCAGTCCGGAAGTTCCAGATCCACGGGCGGGTGACCAAACTCTGCCAGGATGTCCTCCTGGCTCACCGGCTTTCCCTTGCTGACCAACCGGGTGGCGATGTGCGCGCGGGCATAGATCTCGCCGTCCACCACCATGCGCTGCTCAAAGTAGATGGCCTTGGCGTCCAGGCCGATGATCCTGGTCTCCACCGTGTAGCGCTGCCATAGCTGCAGGGACTTCCGGAACGCGATGGTCTCCCCCGCGGCCACCGGGCTCCAGCCGCGCTTGCGCATCCTGCGCCAAATGCCGCTGCGCACCATGAGGTCGAAACGGCCCAAGTCCATGAGCGAGAAGTACATGCCGTTGTTGACGTGCATCGCGATGTCGATGTCAGTAGGCAAGACGCGCAAGGGCAAGGACGACGCATCCCAGACGCCCAACGGTGAACGCTTCGCGGAGGTAAAGAGCAACAGGATCGTGCGGAGAAGCAGGTGCATGGTTCCCATGTTACCCATGAGTAACTTTTGCCGGAAAGAGGCATCCAGCAGGCGGACCGCGGGCGCCAGTCAAGGCCGCTTTATGTCCAACGTTTGCACAAACGTTTACCGCAGGTTCACGAAAACCGTGCACAACATCTGGAACTCATGAACACGTACAACAAACGGGGGGCTCCTTTGAGCACACTGCAAACCACCATGGCAGGCGGGAACGTCTGGCCCGAGCTCGCCATCCGCCAGGAAGTGGTCCTGGCCGATGCCCGCGGGAACCGCATCGAAGGAACCATCGACGGCATGACGGATGACCGCAGCACCCTGTGGGTCCAGCTCAAGGGGGGCCTGGGCCGCCAACTGGTCCACCACCTGGACGGCTACTGGCTCGAAACCCCGGCAGCGTAGTTACGCCGAGGCCGTGCGGGGCCACACCGTGACTAGTATTCCGGTATGACGCAAGCGCGATACCGGGACCTCGTCGAGTGGCCCCTCATGATCACGGCCCTGATCTTCCTGGGCGCCTACGCCTGGCAGGTCATTGGACGCGTCGATGGCGCCGCGGCCCAACCCTTCGAAGTGATCCTCTGGATCACGTGGGGCATCTTCGCCCTGGACTACATCGCCAACCTGTGGCTGGCCGAAGACCGCAAGCGATGGTTCTTCTGGAACCTGCACGAACTCCTCATAGTGGTCCTCCCCTTCTTCCGGCCCCTCCGGCTCCTTCGGCTCGTCACCTTGCTCTCCGTGCTGCACCGCACCGTGGGAGAAACCCTGCGCGGACGCATCGCCACCTACGTGGCGGGCTCAGCCGCAATGCTGGTGCTGGTGGGTGCGCTCGCCGTCCTGGACGTTGAACAGGGCGCGCCCGACGCGAAAATCGTGACGTTCGGCGACGCCCTCTGGTGGGCCATCACCACCATCACCACCGTGGGCTACGGCGACCTCTACCCTGTAACACCCATGGGCCGCGTGGTGGCCGCAGCCCTGATGATGAGCGGCATTGCCGTCCTGGGTATTGTCACTGCTTCCATTGCCTCGTGGTTGGTGCAGCGGATCGAGGAGAACGCCGAGGACGTGGCGGCCGCCGTCGAAGACAAGACCCTGGCCGCCGAGGCTCCTGTGCGTGCCGAGATTGCGGTCCTCCTGACCGAGATCACGGCCTTACGCCAGGAGATCGCCGAACTGCGCCAAGCCTCGGAGCGCAGTCCAGGAAATTGAGGGCCCCCTCTACGCTCCGGACCATGCCGGACCATCCGGAAACAAAAAATCCCCGGAACCAGTGGTTCCGGGGATTTCCCGTTTGGGTGGCAGATGAGGGATTCGAACCCCCGTAGGCAGTGCCAGCTGATTTACAGTCAGCCCCCTTTGGCCGCTCGGGTAATCTGCCGAACTTCAAAAGAAGATCACTTCCGGAAGACCATTTCTTTCGATCCGGTAACCGAAGGCAGAGACAACCTTACAGAACTTCCGGCCAAGAATCTAATCGAGCTCCGAGGGGCGGAATTCGCCCGTCTTTTCAGGCTTCCCCGAGGATCCGTCCGGCCAGTTTGGCCTCGAACTTCGCAGCCTGTTCTGCAGTGATCTGGTTGAGTTCCACCGCCCGCTGGAGGTCCGCGTGGACGCCATCCATCCGTGCCGCCGCATTCGGGACCGGGCTCAGCACAATCGACGCTGCCACGGCGGCCGCAGCCACTGCGCTTGCCGCGGCCGCTGCCGCCGTTCCGATGGAACCGGCCGCAGCGCTTGCGGACTTACTGACATAGTGGACGGCCTTGTTGCTCATGCTTACCTCCAGGGTGGCTTTTCCAACTGGTACAACTCTCAGACAGCCGGCTCGGTTCCAACCATGCGTGTGCTGTGAGCGAACTGTGAAAGGGATCCCCAGCCACATCCACCTTCTTCCGTACTAGGCTTGAGGGCAGACAAACAGGGCTTGATGGCAGACAAACCGCCCTTACCGGGCCCCCAACCTAAGGAGAGTCATGGCAGGCGAATCAACATTCGACGTCGTCAGCAAGGTGGACAAGCAAGAGGTCGCCAACGCGCTCAACCAGTCGCAGAAGGAAATCGCGCAGCGCTACGACTTCAAGGGCGTCGGCGCGGAGATCGACTTCAGCGGTGAGAAGATCCTCATGAAGGCCAACTCGGAAGACCGGGTGCTGGCCGTACTGGACGTCTTCCAGTCCAAGCTCATCAAGCGCGGCATCTCCCTGAAGTCCCTGGAGCAGGGCGAACCCTTCCCCTCGGGCAAGGAATTCCGCCTGGAGTGCACCATCAAGGAAGGCATCGCACAGGACATCGCCAAGAAGATCAACAAGATCATCCGCGACGAAGCGCCCAAGTCCGTCAAGTCCCAGATCCAGGGCGACGAACTCCGCGTCACTTCCAAGTCCCGCGATGACCTGCAGGAGACCATGGCGATCCTCAAGAAGTTCGAGGAAGCCGACCTGCAGTTCGTGAACTTCCGCAGCTAAAGCGGATATGGCCGCGTGATTACTGGGCGCTTGCTCCAGCAGTCCGCACAGGGTCCGCAGAATTTCCGAGGACCGCAGCGATCAGCCTTGATCCTGCGGTCCTCGTTTCATTATGGCAATGGCCTGACTGCAGATCGACCGCGAAAAGAACCCCACCCGCGATGCCACATTGCCGCTGTGAGTGACTGGCCAAATGGTCCCAATAGTGTGACCATTCTTGAAGGAGGCAGACGATGATGGCGACAACTGAAATACCAAAGGTGGCGCACTACCGCTACACAGTCACCTGGTCCCCTGAGGACGAGGAGTACGTCGCTCAGGTTACTGAGTTCCCGTCGCTCTCCTGGCTGGCTGCCGACAAGGACGAGGCTCTGCATGGGCTGGAAAAGTTGGTCAACGAAGTAGTTCAGGACATGATCAGCGAAGGTGAGCAAGTACCAATCCCCTTGGCTGACCGCGAGTTCAGTGGAAATCTCAGGGTGCGTGTTTCCCCCGCAAAGCACCGCCAATTGGTTATTCTCGCCCAGGAACAAGGGGTCTCGCTGAACCGATACCTCGTGGAACGCCTCGCCGGATAGGGGCCACCCTGCGTCAGCGCACAGTGCTGCGAAAGCCGGGGTCCGCTCTGATCACAGAGACGGGCCCCGGCTTTTTTGCGCCCATATGTCCATCGATCGCCGTAATGGAAGGGATTATTTAGGGCACAAAGGTTTTGCGTAATGCCGTCGCGCAAGTATCCTTCTTGCTTAGGCGAGCCTAAGTAAGGCTCCCTGAACGAAAGACACCCTTATGACCGCCAACTTCCTGATCGGCCTGCGCGAAGGCCTCGAAGCATCACTCGTGGTGGTGCTCCTCATGGCCTACCTCATCAAGACCGGCAGGAAGGCCCTGATCCCCCGGCTGTGGGCCGGCGTTGGATTGGCCGTGGCGATCTCCCTGGGTTTCGGCGCGCTCCTGACCTTCGGCCCCCGCGGCCTGACGTTTGAAGCCCAGGAAGCGATCGGCGGCGGCCTTTCCATCGTGGCCGTTGGCCTGGTGACCTGGATGGTGTTCTGGATGGCCAGGACGGCGCGCACGCTGGGAGGCGAACTCCGCTCGCAGGTGGATAAAGCAGCCGACGGCGCCGCATGGGGCCTGGTGATCGTGGCAGCGCTGGCCGTTGGCCGCGAAGGCCTGGAAACCGCACTCTTCATCTGGGCCGCAGCACAGGCTACCGGCGAAACAACCCTGCCCCTTTTCGGCGCCCTGCTGGGCTTGCTGACCGCGGCCGGCCTCGGATACCTGCTCCATCGGGGTGTCCTGAAGGTGAACCTCGGCAAGTTCTTCACCTGGACCGGAGTGGGGCTCATCATCATTGCCGGCGGCGTGCTCGCCTACGGCATCCACGACCTCCAGGAAGCCGGCATCCTGCCCGGCCTCCACAACCTGGCCTTCGACGTCTCGGCCGCAGTGCCGCCGTCGTCCTGGTACGGCACCTTGCTGAAGGGCACTCTCAACTTCTCCCCGGCCACCACCTGGCTGGAAGCGGCCGCGTGGCTGCTTTACGTCATCCCCGTTCTCTTCCTGTACATCAGGACCAACAAGGCCGGCCCGCCTAAGGCAAAGACCGCCGCCACCACTCCTGCTGTCACGGCCCACCCGTAGCCGCACCTTCCCCAACATAAGGACCCCTCCATGTCTGGAACTTTCCGGCGCACCGCGTCTTCTTCCGCTTTCCGCAAAGCCCTCGCCGTGATCGGCGCAGCAGCCGCCGTCCCGCTGGTGCTGACCGGCTGCACGGACAACACCAAGACCTCGGCAACCGCCACCGACGGCCCCATCCAGGTCAGCAGCACGGCCAGCGAATGCAAAGTGTCCTCGGCAACGGCGCCGAGCGGCAACCTGACGTTCCAGGTGAAGAACGACGGCAACGAAGTCACCGAGTTCTACCTGCTGGCCGAGGACGGCCTGCGGATCATCGGCGAAGTGGAGAACATTGGCCCGGGGATCTCCCGCAACCTGGTGGTCACCGCACCGGCGGGCAAGTACAACACCGCGTGCAAGCCCGGCATGCAGGGCGATGGCATCCGTGCCTCGTTCGAGGTCACCGAGTCCGGGAACAAGCCGAGCGTGGACGCCGACTTCCAGAAGCTCCTGGACACGGGAACCCAGCAGTACGCCGCCTATGTGAAAGACCAGACCGAGCAGTTGGTCACGGGCACCAAGGCCTTCGCCGACGCCTTCGCTGCCGGTGATGCGGCCAAGGCCCGCGAGCTCTACGCCTCCACCCGCATGCACTGGGAGCGGATCGAACCCGTGGCTGAGTCCTTCGGCGACCTCGACCCCAAGCTTGACGCCCGTGAAGCTGACCTTGAGCCCGGCCAGGAATGGACCGGCTGGCACAAGGCAGAGAAGGACCTGTTCCCGCCGGCCGGCTACACCCCCATGACCGACGCCGAGCGCAGCGCCATCGCCAAGCAGCTCGTCGCCGACACCGAAGACCTGGGACAGCGCACCCGCACCGTGGAACTCACCGCCGACAAGCTCGGCAACGGCGCCAAGGAGCTCCTGGACGAGGTTGCGACCGGCAAGGTCACGGGTGAGGAAGAAATCTGGTCGCACACCGACCTCTGGGACTTCCAGGCCAACGTGGACGGCGCCCGGATCGCGTTCGAAAGCCTCAAGCCTGCCCTTGAGCAGAAGGACGCCGAGCTCGCCAAGTCCTTGGACGAGAAGTTCGCTGCCCTGCAGGCCGAGCTCAAGAAGCACGCCAAGGGTGACGGTTTTGCCTACTACAACGAGCTCAGCCAGGAGCAGGTGCAGCAACTCGCTGCCCTGGTTGATTCCCTCGGCGAACCGCTGTCCAAGCTCACCTCAGCCGTAGTCCTGTGACCGGCTGCCCCTTCGGGCACACCGATGGTGAACACCGCCCGGACCAACTGAATGCCGCCACCGGCTCCGGTGCGGCTGCCGCCGTCGTGCCTTCTGCCGGAGAGGCCAACAGCGGAACGTCCGACGGCGGTGCTGCCGCCGGCGGTGGTGCCTCGCGGTTGTCCCGGCGCGGGCTGCTCTCGCTCGCCGGCGTGGGCGGCGCCGGCGCCGTGGCGGGACTGGCCGCAGGCTTCCTGGGCCACGACGCCGTGACAGCGGGGAGCGCGAGCGCTGCCACGCCCGCAGCGGATTCGGTGGTCCCATTCTTCGGTGAGCACCAGGCCGGCATCAGCACGCCGGCGCAGGACCGCCTGCATATGGCCGCCTTCGACGTGACCACCGAGGACCGCAAGGAACTGGTCAAGCTCCTGAAGGACTGGACCGCAGCAGCGGAGGCCATGACTGCGGGCCGAGCGACAGGTGCCACCGGGGCCGTCGACGGTCCTTACGATGCGCCGCCGGAGGACACCGGGGAAGCCCTGGACCTGGAAGCTTCCCAATTGACGCTCACGTTTGGGTTCGGTGCCGGGTTGTTCGAAAAGAACGGCAAGGCACGCTTCGGTCTGGACGGCCGCCGGCCCGAGGCCTTGATCGACCTCCCCCACTTCCCGGGCGACGATCTTCAGCCGGGCCGCACCGGCGGAGACTTGGTTGTACAGGCCTGCGCCGACGATCCCCAGGTGGCTGTGCACGCCATCCGTAACCTGGCCAGGATCGGCTTCGGCAAGGTCCGTGTCCGGTGGTCCCAGCTCGGCTTCGGCCGCACCTCGTCCACGTCAAGGGCACAGGTGACGCCGCGCAATCTCTTCGGCTTCAAAGATGGCACCAACAACCTCAAGGTTGAGGACCAATCACTGTTGAACGAGCACGTCTGGGTGCCATCCGGTGGCCGCCCGGAGGAAAACTGGATGACGGGCGGAAGCTACCTGGTGGCGCGCCGGATCCAGATGCACATCGAGATCTGGGACCGTACCTCCTTGCGGGAGCAGGAGGGCCTGATTGGCCGGACCAAGGGCGTGGGTGCGCCGTTGTCCGGCGGCGACGAGTTCACGGCCCCGGACTTCAAGATCGCGGGGCGCGACGGCGATCCACTGATCCCGCTGGATTCCCACGTCAGGCTTGCCCACCCTGAGCAGAACGGCGGGGTCCGGATGCTGCGCCGCGGCTACAACTTCACCGACGGCTCGGACGGACTCGGCCACCTGGATGCGGGCTTGTTCTTCATCGCCTTCGTGAAAGACCCACGGACCCACTACGTGCCCATGCAGTTGGCGCTGGCCAAGGGCGACACCCTGTCCGTCGAGTACTTGAAGCACACCGGATCGGGGCTTTTCGCGGTACCGCCGGGCGTGGAGCAGGGCGGGTACATCGGCGAAGGGCTTTTCGCCTAGCTGCCGTTGTTGGCCCGCTGTCCCGTTGCCGCCCAGCAACAGAACAGCGGGCTTCCGCCGTTTTCGGCGCTTCGTGCCGCGCTTCTAGGAATTCGTGCCGCGCTTCTAGGTGAGCGGGCGCCCGGCCATCTGCTCGAGCCTGCGGATGCGGTCTGCCATGGGCGGGTGGGTGGCGAACATCCGCCGCATTCCGCCTCCCCGGAACGGGTTGGCGATCATCAGGTGCGAGGCATTGACCAGGCGCTGGTCCTGCGGCAGGGGCACCTGGGTCACTCCGGATTCGATCTTGCGCAAGGCAGAGGCGAGGGCCAGCGGATCGCCGGTCAGCTCGGCGCCGTCCTCATCGGCGTCATATTCCCGGGTCCTCGAGATGGCCATCTGGATCAACGAAGCTGCGAAGGGCGCCAGCAGTGCCATGGCGATCATGGCAAGGGGGTTGGCGTTGCGCCGGTCTCCTCCCCCGAAGAACAGCAGCATCTGCCCAACAGAGGTAATGACACCGGCAACGGCCGCTGCGACTGACGAGGTCAGGATGTCCCGGTTGTAGACGTGCATGAGTTCATGTCCCAGCACGCCCCTGAGTTCGCGCGCATCGAGCAGGTGGAGGATTCCCTCCGTGCAGCACACAGCCGCGTTCTTGGGATTGCGGCCTGTAGCGAAGGCGTTCGGGGTCATGGTGGGCGAGAGGTAGATCCGCGGCATGGGCTTGTTGGCCCGGACGGAGAGTTCCCGCACGATCTGGTAGAGCTGCGGCGCCTGGGCCTCGCTGACGGGGTAGGCAGCCATGGACCGGATGGCGATCTTGTCGCTGTTCCAGTAGCCGTAGGCGGTAGTGGCGACTCCGATCAACGCCATGATGACGATGGGCGCGGAACTGCGGGTGCCGGCGCCGATGATGGCCCCCAAACCCAACAGCACAGCCCACAGCACACCGAACAGCGCGGCGGTTTTGAGTCCATTGTTGTGTTTGTGCACGGTGTTCTTTCGCTTTCGTTGGCCCTTTTGCTGGAGTTCTGTCTGGATTAACGTCGACGCCGGCCAGCATGTTCCGGTAGTCGGCGCCTACGGCAACGGATGCTTCGCATCGTAGGCCACGAAACCGGGCTGCACGCGCGACGCCAGCCATGCCAGGACCATGCAGAGCACCCCACCGATCAGCAACACTCCACCCTCACTGAGGAACTGGGTGACACCGCCGGCCAACAGATCCCCCACTCGGGGACCGCCGGCAACTACCACGATGAACACGCCCTGCAGCCTCCCCCGCATATGGTCGGGGGTGGCCGCTTGCAGGATGGTGGTGCGGAACACGGCGCTGACTGAGTCCGAGATTCCGGCGAGCGCGCAACAGGCGGCAGCAGGGATAAGCCATAACGTCACGCCGTTCCGCCCGGAATCCCCCGCCATGAGCACCACCGCACCGAACGATGCGATGGAGGCGCCCCAACCCACCACGGCGAAAACCACGGCGCTGCCTTGGCGGCGTACGCGGCCGAGGGGACCGGAAAACAGGCCGGCAAGGAAGGCCCCTACAGCCGTGGAGGCAAGAAGCACACCCACGGTGGTCTCGCCCCCGCCGATCATTACAGCGCCGATCGCCGGCATGAGGGCGCGGGGCTGGGCGCAGATCATGGCGATGAGGTCGATGATGAAGGTCATGCGGACGTTCGGCCGGGTGCCCAGGAACCTGAAGCCTTCCACCACCGAACGCAGGCCTGGCCGCACGGCTTCCTTGGACGGCGGCAAGGCTGGGAGCTTGAAAAGGCCCCACAACGCGAACGTGAAGCTGACGACGTCGATGGTGTAGGTCCAGCCAAAACCGATGGTCGCTACCAGGACGCCCGCCAGCAACGGCCCCGCCGTCATGGACAAGCCGAAGGTCAGCATGTTCAGGGCATTGGCGGCCGGCAGCAGGTCCTTGCGCACCAGGAGCGGGATGATGGCGCTTCGCGCGGGACCGTTGATGCCCTGCGCTCCGCTTTGCACGGCAACCAGGGCGTAGAGCAGCCAAATGTTTCCCACCTCGAACCATGCCTGCAAGGCCAGCCCAGCTGTGGTTGCCCAGAGGACCAGGGACGCCACCAACGCCACCTTTCGGCGGTCATAGGCGTCCGAGACCGATCCCCCGTAGAGCCCGGCGATGACCAAAGGAACCAGCGCGAAGATGCCCAAGAGCCCTACGTACAAGCTCTCCTGGGTCAGCCGGTACACCTCCAGGCTGACGGCCACCAGCGTCAGCTGCGTGCCCACGGCAGCTACCGATGCCCCCAACCAGAGCCTCCGGAAGGCCGGGCTTTCTTTGAGGGGAGTGATGTCTGCCAGGAGTCTTGCCACCCAGCAACCCTACCCAGTGCCCGGCGTGGGCAGGACTCCCGGCGTAACCACACCCTTGGTAGGCTCACCCGGGGAAGGAAGGGGGGTACTTATGGTGTTGTCACGTCAATTGCTGTTCCGTTCCGCCATCTGGGAAATAGCCCGGCCCCGACACCCGCTGACAACCGGGCACCTTGTGGTCCGGTTGTCCGATCCTTCCACCGAATTCGGTGAGGCCTCTGCGGCCGACTGGCTGCTGTGCCATAACCTCGCCCGCGCGGCCTTGCAGGATGTCCTGGGTGCTGTCCGGTGCGCCGTCATGTTCGCGCACCGCTGGCATCCGCTCGGCTCGGCGCTGGGCGAACCCGTCGCGGAATCCTCCACTCCCACATTCCACCTTTTCGGCCGCTGGGCTTCCGAAACCACGACGCCGGGACGCCAGCTTGCGCTGCCTGCCCACCGGCGGCTGGCCGAACCCGAGGAAGCCCTGGAGAGGGTGGACTCGGAACTGCGGGAGTCGCTCCGTTTCTTCGCGGAGGGTCCCTTCCTGCCGGAACAGCCTTCGGCTGTCCACCACCCGCGCACCCAACCGCCGCCAGGGGTGCCGTTCGCGCCTGGCCCGGGCGCCGGCGTCGTGCGTGCCCGGACGCTGGTGCCCTTGGTGGCGACGGTGGATGCCGCCCGGCACCACAGCGTCATTGAACCTGCCAGCGGCACCGCCTCCATAGCCGGGCTGCTTCCCGGTGAACTGGTGGCCATTGCCGCCTCGCTCGGTGCACTGCCGCTGACGAGCGGCCTGAGCGGCTTCAGTTGCGTAGCCGTGGAAGGCGAACGCGCCGGTTCTGCCGTGCGGATCCATGCCGTGGGCAGGTCCGGGGCCGAAGACGGGAGTCCGCTGTTGGATGTGTTCCGTTTACCGGAAGTTAGTCTCGCCTTATTGTGAACTCATCAAAATAAGTGTTTCAATGAATGCATGACCGATCACACGACCGACCAGCAGGCATGGGCCGCAGCCCTGCATGCCCATGGACGGCGCGTGACCAAACAGCGGCTGGCAGTATTGGCTGCGGTCCAGCATCATCCGCACTCTCCGGCAGAGGGCATCCTTGCCGCTGCACGCGAAGAGCTTCCTGAACTGACGGCGCAGTCCGTTTACGTGGTGCTCAGCGACCTCACGGATTTGCAGATGCTGCGACGCTTCGAACCCCCGCACTCCCCCGCGCTCTACGAAACGCGGGTGGGTGACAACCACCACCACGCCGTGTGCATCAGTTGCGGCCGGGTGGAGGACGTGGATTGCGCGGTAGGACACGCACCGTGCCTCACGCCGCATTGGGACCAGAACTCCAAGCCAATGACCATCCAGATTGCAGACGTCCTTTACCAAGGAATCTGCCAGGACTGCCAAGCCAAACAACAGCTTCCCAAACAACCAGCAACCCAGAAATAGGAGAAACATGACTGCCATTTCGACCACACAGTCAGGTGCCCCCGTTACGTCGGACTCGCACTCTAAGTCCGTCGGCGCCGACGGTGCAATCATCCTCACCGACCACTACCTGGTGGAAAAGCTCGCCCAGTTCAACCGCGAGCGGGTTCCGGAGCGTGTTGTGCACGCCAAGGGTGGCGGCGCTTTCGGTACCTTCAAGACCACCTCTGACGTCTCCAAGTACACCAAGGCCGCTTTCCTGCAGCCGGGTACCGAGACGGACATGCTGATCCGCTTCTCCTCCGTGGCCGGCGAGAACGGCTCCCCCGACACTTGGCGCGATCCCCGCGGTTTCGCCGTGAAGTTCTACACCACCGAGGGCAACTACGACCTCGTGGGCAACAACACCCCTGTGTTCTTCATCCGCGACGGCATCAAGTTCCCGGACTTCATCCACTCCCAGAAGCGCCTCCCGGGTACCCACCTGCGTGACGCTGACATGCAGTGGGACTTCTGGACCCTCCAGCCCGAATCCGCGCACCAGGTCACCTGGCTCATGGGCGACCGTGGCCTCCCGGCTTCCTGGCGTGAAATGCAGGGCTACGGCTCGCACACCTACCAGTGGATCAACGCCGAGGGCGAGCGCTTCTGGGTCAAGTACCACTTCAAGTCCAACCAGGGCGTCAACTCCATCACCGGCGAGCAGGCTGAAGCCCTGGCCGGTTCGGATGCAGACTTCTACATCCGCGACCTCCACGAAAACATCGAGGCCGGCAACTTCCCGTCCTGGGAACTGCACGTCCAGGTCATGCCGTACGAAGACGCCAAGACCTACCGCTTCAACCCGTTCGACCTCACCAAGGTGTGGCCGCACGCCGACTACCCGCTGATCCACGTGGGCACCATGGAGCTGAACAAGAACCCGGAGAACTACTTCGCGCAGATCGAGCAGGCCACCTTCGCGCCGTCGAACTTCGTGCCGGGCATCGCTGCTTCCCCGGACAA
Source organism: Paenarthrobacter sp. NPDC018779 (assembly GCF_044391085.1). Taxonomy (NCBI): domain Bacteria; kingdom Bacillati; phylum Actinomycetota; class Actinomycetes; order Micrococcales; family Micrococcaceae; genus Paenarthrobacter; species Paenarthrobacter sp. NPDC018779. The sequence continues at coordinate 90,342 of NZ_JBIRZS010000009.1, forward strand.
GATGCTGCAGGCCCGCATCTTCTCCTACGCTGACGCACACCGCTACCGCGTTGGCACCAACCACGCCCAGATCCCCGTGAACCAGCCCAAGAGCCCGGTCCACAACTACAGCCAGGATGGCCAGGGACGTTACCTGTTCAACTCCCCGTCCACCCCGGTCTACGCACCGAACACCGTTGGTGGCCCGGCTGCTGTTGAGCCGGCTTCCCCCGCAGGCGGCTGGGAGAACGACGGCGAGCTCACCCTCTCCGCACACTCCCTGCACGCTGAGGACAGCGACTTCGGCCAGGCCGGTGCGCTGTACCGCGAGGTCTACGACGAGGCTGCCAAGGCACGCTTCCTCGACACCATCACCGGTGCTGTTGGCGGCGTGAAGAGCGCCGACATCAAGGAACGCGCCATCCAGTACTGGACCAACGTTGATGCCGAACTCGGCGCCAAGCTGCGCGCCAACCTCGGTGCCGGCGAAGGTGCCTCCGACGCAGAAGCAGCCAACAAGCTCTAAGAGTCAGCCTTAACGGGAACACCCCGCTGCGGATTCTTCTCCGCGGCGGGGTGTTTTCTTTTTCCACATAGGCTTTTCGGGCTATGGCTTCGCCTGATGGCTCATCCATAGGATCCTTGCATGAGCACATTTGAAGGAATCCCCGCTGCCGCTTTCCGCTTCTATGAGGAACTGGAAGAGAACAACAACCGCGAGTGGTGGCTGGAACACAAAAAGACATACGACGCCGAGGTGAAAGAGCCGCTTTCGGCTCTCCTTTCGGAGCTGGAACCGGAGTTCGGGCCGGCAAAGATTTTCCGGCCCAACAGGGACATCCGCTTCTCCCAGGACAAATCGCCGTACAAGACGGCCCAAGGTGCCTTCGCCGAAAGCAAGGAAGGCGTGGGCTTCTACGTCCAGATCAGCGCCGACGGCTTGCTGATCGGCGGCGGCTACCACTCCCACACTCCCGCCCAACTGGCCCGTTTCCGTGCCGCCGTGGATGCCCCGGGCAGCGGCGAAGAACTACAGAAGATCGTTGACGCAGTGGCGGCTGCCGGCTTTGCCGTCGAAGGCGAAAAGCTCAAGACCGTGCCCCGCGGTTTCGACAAAGACCATCCACGGGCCGAACTCCTGAAGCACAAGTCCCTCTCAGCCGGCGTGGAGGTGGGTGAGCCGGAGTGGCTCTCCACGGCAGCGGCCCGCCAGGAGATCGCTGCCCGATGGGAAACCCTCCGGCCACTGGTGGACTGGGTCAGCGAACACGCCGCACCCTAGCCCACGGGAGAGTCCACAGCCTCCTTGGCCGCGGCGAACTTCTCGTTCAACCGTGAGTGGCGCTGGCCATAGGCGAAGTAGATGGCCATCCCAACAACCAGCCAGATGCCGAAGAAGATCCACGTCTGCACAGCCAGGTTGGTCATCAGGTACAGGCACAGGATCGCGGAGATCCACGGCACTACCTTGCCGAACGGCACACGGAAGGCAGGCTTAAGGTCCGGGCGCTTCTTGCGCAGCACCAGGATGCCCAGGCTCACCATGACGAACGCGGAGAGCGTGCCGATGTTGATCATTTCCTCAAGCAGGTCAACGGCGGTAAGTCCGGCAACCAGTGCCACTGCCGCTCCACAAATGATCTGCAGGCGGGCAGGCGTGGCACGCTTCTCGCTGGTCTTGGACAGGGCACGGGGCAGGAGACCGTCCCGGCTCATGGCGAGGACCACGCGTGCCAGGCCCATGAGGAGCACCATGATCACGGTGGTCAGGCCCACCAGTGAACCGAAGGCAATGACCTTGGCGGCGTCGTTGTTACCCACTGCCTCGAAGGCCGTGGTCAGCGTCGGTGCTTTCTCTGCCGCGAGCTGCGTGTAGGAGACCATGCCGGTCAAGGCCAGGGAGACCAGGATGTAGAGGAGCGTCACCAGGGCAAGGCCGCCGAAGATGCCGCGTGGAAGGGTCTTCTGCGGGTTCTTCACTTCTTCCGCAGAGGTAGCCACCACATCGAAGCCGATGAAAGCGAAGAACACCAGGGCTGCGCCGGCGAAAATGCCGAGGGTACCGTACTGCGCCGGAACAGCGCCCGTCAGGAAGCCGAAGAAGGACTGCTTCATGACGTCGTCCACGCCGCTGCCCGCGGTGGGCTGCGAGGCAGGAACGAACGGGGTGTAGTTGGAGAACTTCACGTAGGTGAAGCCAACGACGATCACGAACAGGACCACGCCGATCTTGATCAGCGTGAAGATGTTGCCGACGCGGGCGGACAACTTTGTCCCCAGCACCAGCAGCACCGTGAAGATAGCGACAATGAGGAAGGCGCCCCAATAGAGGTCCACGCCTCCGATATTGATGGCGGGAGGCATGTCCACACCCATGAGGCCGAAGACCTTGCTGAGGTAGATGCCCCAGTACTTGGCGATCACGGCTGCGGCGGTGAAAAGTTCAAGGATGAGGTTCCAGCCAATGATCCATGCGAGCACCTCGCCCATGGTGGCGTAGGTGAAGACGTAGGCGGAGCCTGCCACGGGGATCGCCGTGGCGAATTCCGCGTAGCACATGATGGCCAAGGCACAGGTGACAGCCGCAACCACGAAGGAAATGGTGACCGCAGGGCCTGCGAAGTTTGCCGCTGCTTTGGCGCCCACGGAGAAGATACCGGCGCCGACGGCGACGGCGACGCCCATGATCATCAGGTCCCAGGTGCTCAGGCTTCGCTTGAGCTTGCGACCGGGCTCATCGGCGTCGGCGATCGACTGCTCGATTGATTTGGTCCTGAAAATGTTCATAAATATGCCACATTCTGGATGGGGGTGGTATAGGACTCATCAAGGATAGTGTCCGGCCAATGGACGGCCATATTTGTCCCAAATAATGAGACAACAAATGGACTAGTGAGACTGATGGTGCTGCTGTGACTTTCGGTGTTGCCCGCATCACATCACGCGAAAGGCCCCATTCAGGCGAAAAAATCGCCGTCATGGGGCCTTCCCCGTACCCAGCAGGGGACGTTCAGGAATGCTTGCTGTCAGACACCTGGCACGTCCCAGTCCATGATGGTCGAGCGGATGAGGAACCTTTTCCCTTCCGGCGCTTCAACGGAGAACCCGCTCCCCCGGCCTTGGACCACGTCCACTGTCAGGTGGGTATGGGACCAGTAGGCGAATTGCTCCCGTGACATCCAGAACTCGAGCGGCTGGGACACCGTGCCGCCTTCCCGGATATCGAACCTGCCCAAGAGAACGTCGGAGGCGCCAGTCAGGAAGTCACCCGCCGGGTAGCACATGGGCGCAGACCCGTCGCAGCAGCCACCGGACTGGTGGAACATCAGCGGACCGTGTTGCTCCCAGAGTTTGCGCAGCAGTTCCACCGCGGCCGGGGTCAGCGCAACCCGGGAGAAGTCCTCCCCCGGCAGTGTCACCGAAGCTTCCAGGATGTCCGGGGCGGCGTTCATCAGAACTTCAAGACCACTCGGCCGTCGATCTTGGCGTGCTTCATCTCGTCGAAGACAGCATTCACCTCGGAGAGTTCGCGGGTGGAGACCGTCGGCTTGATCTTCCCCTGAGCGTAGAACTCGAGCGCTTCCTCCAGGTCCTGGCGCGTGCCCACGATCGAGCCCCGGACGGTGAGGCCCTTCAGGACAATGTCGAAGATGGGCGCAGGAAAGTCTCCCGGCGGCAATCCGTTGAAGACGATCGTGCCGCCGCGCCGGGCCATGCCGATTGCCTGGCCGAAGGCGGAAGGATGGACAGCTGTGACCAGGACTCCGTGGCAGCCACCCGTTTCCCGTTGGATCACCTCGGCTGGATCCTCGTGCAGGGCATTGACCGTCAGTTCTGCGCCGTGTTCACGGGCGAGTGCCAGCTTGTCGTCCGCGATGTCCACGGCCGCCACCCGCAGGCCCATGGCCACGGCATATTGCACGGCGATGTGTCCCAGTCCACCGATTCCGGAGATGGTGACCCACTGGCCAGGTTTGGCTTCGGTCATCTTCAAGCCCTTGTAGACGGTGACTCCGGCGCAGAGCACGGGAGCAACTTCCACTGGGTCCGAGCCTTCCGGGATACGCGCGGCGAAACGGGTGTCCACCAGCATGTACTCGCCGAACGAGCCATCGATGCTGTAGCCGCCGTTCTTCTGCGCCTCGCACAGGGTCTCCCAGCCTGTGCGGCAGTACTGGCAGTCACCGCACGCGGACCACAGCCAGGCATTGCCCACGAGGTCGCCCACGGCGACGTCCGTGACGCCTTCGCCAAGTTCAACCACTTCGCCCACGCCCTCATGGCCGGGAACGAACGGTGGCGTGGGCTTCACCGGCCAGTCGCCTTCGGCGGCGTGCAGGTCGGTATGACAGACCCCCGACGTCAGGAGACGGACCAGCGCCTGGCCGGGACCCGGCGTCGGACGTTCCACTTCCATGACCTTAAGGTCGGTTCCAAATTCGGTAACTACTGCTGCTTGCATGGTCGTCGACATTGACGATCTCCCTTTTTCAGATGAACAACAGGATGGGTTGTGCACGGCGGCCGCCACAGGGACCAGCTGGCGGACGGCTGCCGTGCACAAGCTCTCTAGAAGAAGCCGAGTTTGTTCTCGTTGTAGCTGACCAGCAGGTTCTTGGTCTGCTGGTAGTGGTCCAGCATCATGGCGTGGTTCTCACGGCCGATGCCTGATGACTTGTACCCGCCGAAGGCAGCGCCTGCGGGGTACGCGTGGTAGTTGTTGACCCAGACGCGGCCGGCCTGGATTTCGCGGCCCGCGCGGTAGGCGACATTGCCGTTGCGGGACCAGACGCCGGCGCCGAGCCCGTAGAGGGTGTCATTGGCGATGCCGATGGCGTCGTTGTAGTCGCTGAAACGGGTCACCGAGACCACGGGGCCGAAGATTTCCTCCTGGAAGATCCGCATCCGGTTGTGGCCCTCAAAGATGGTGGGCTGGACGTAGTAGCCTCCGGCGAGGTCGCCGGAGAGCTCGGCCCGGGCACCGCCGGTGAGGACCTTGGCTCCCTCCTGCTTTCCGATGTCGATGTAGGACAGGATCTTCTCGAGCTGGTCGTTGGAGGCCTGCGCGCCGATCTGGGTCTCGGTGTCCAGCGGATTGCCCTGGATGATCTTGTTGGTCCGGGCGACAACGTCGGCCATGAACGAGTCGTAGATGCCTTCCTGCACCAGCGCACGCGACGGGCAGGTGCACACTTCGCCTTGGTTGAAGGCAAAAAGCGTGAAGCCTTCCTGGGCCTTGTCGTAGAAGGCATCGTTCTGGGATGCGACGTCGTCGAAGAAGATGTTCGGGCTCTTGCCGCCGAGTTCAAGGGTGACGGGTATCAGGTTGTTTGAAGCGTACTGGCTGATGAGCCTGCCGGTGGTGGTCTCGCCGGTGAAGGCGATCTTCCTGATGCGCGGGCTGGAAGCGAGGGGTTTGCCGGCCTCGACGCCGAAGCCGTTCACGACGTTCACGACACCGGCGGGAAGCAGGTCACCGATGAGTTCCATCAGGACCAGGATGGACGTCGGCGTCTGCTCAGCGGGCTTGAGGACGACGGCGTTGCCCGCGGCCAGCGCCGGGGCGAGCTTCCACACGGCCATGAGGATGGGGAAGTTCCAAGGGATGATCTGTCCCACCACGCCGAGCGGCTCGTGGAAGTGGTAGGCCGTGGTGTCATCGTCCAGCTGGGAGAGATGGCCTTCCTGGGCGCGGATCGCGGAAGCGAAGTAACGGAAGTGGTCCGCCGCCAAGGGAATGTCCGCGTTGAGGGTCTCGCGGACCGGCTTTCCGTTGTCCCACGTTTCGGCGACGGCCAGGAGCTCCACGTTCTCATCAATGCGGTCCGCGATCTTGTTCAGGATCGCGGCGCGCTCGGTGGCAGAGGTCTTGCCCCAGGACGGAGCCACCTTATGCGCGGCGTCCAGCGCCAGTTCGATGTCCTCGGCAGTTCCCCTGGCAACTTCGCAGAAGGCCTTGCCCGTGACCGGCGTGATGTTCTCGAAGTAGCCGCCCTTCACCGGGGCCACCCATTCCCCGCCGATCCAGTTCTCGTAACGGTCCTTGAAGGTGACCTTCGATCCCTCTGCACCTGGCTGTGCATAAACAGTCATTGCTAGCTCCTTTGCTGCGAATCACGGTGGCTGTCGCCATTGATCCGAGCCTAGGAGCGGGAAGGTTGCAGCTACGTTGCAACCTTGTGAGTCAGGTCACTCAAGCGGTCAGTTCGTCTTCCAGCCGCTCAAGGTCGGCGACGACTGCGGCCCGCTTGGGCGAGCGCGGCGGCAGCAGCTTCAGGATCGCAAGGCGGAGTTCGACGTCGAACCTTGCCTCAGGCAGTTCGGCGTACTTGAGCAGCGAATCGGCGCTGGCGTCGCTCAGCAGCGCCTCGCGCAGCAGATGGGAGACGCGTTCGCGCAACTGGACGACGCCGGGCGCCTCCGATCGTGGGAGGACGGCACCTTTGTAGATCTCCAGGGCAATCCGGTGGGCGCCGCGCTGCAAGCAGGTCAGGACCTGGCCGGAGTCGGGCAGGAGTTCCACGGGCAAGCGGTAGGGTCTGGACTCCGGAACGGCTTCGGGGCTGAGTTCCTGGATGACCTTGCGCAGCCGGACCATCTCGGCGCGGAGCGTCACCGCAGAACCTTCCCCGGGGTACAGCTGGGCGCAGAGATCATCGGCGCTCAGTCCAGCCGGGTGGTTGCCCAGGATGGCGAGGATTTCGCTGTGCCGCGCGGACAGGGTCGCTGTCTTTCCGTCGATGCTCAGCAATGCCTGGTCGCGGCCCAGGAGCTGGAGGCTGTTGCGGTACAGGGACTGCTTTTGTGGCGTGGCCCCGGCACCGGTGCTTGCAGCCGAAGGTGAGCTCCGGCGTCGTGGTTTTGCGTTTGCTGACGCCGCGAGTTGCAGGCGTTCAATCCGCAACTGTGCCTGGGCCGCCGCAACGGTCGCCTCCACGAGCGAAACCGTGTGTGGGGCAACAGCTGTTTCCGTGCCCGTGATGTCCACGACGCCCAGAAGGGCTCCGGAATCGGGATCGTGGAACGGAACGGCTGTGCAGCTCCACGGATGGACCGAACGTTTGAAGTGCTCGGCGCCGGAGATCTGGATGCTGCGGTCCAGGGCGAGCGCGGTGCCGGGTGCGCTGGTCCCCACCGACGCTTCCGACCAGTCCGAGCCGGCGACGAACATCATGCCCTCAGCCCGGCGCTGCATCACGGGATCGCCATCAACCCAGAGGAGGCGGCCGACGTCGTCCCCCACCGCTACCAGCAGGCCGCTGTCGTGACTGGGCTGGATCAAGAGCTTCCGGATCACCGGCATGATGGTGGCCAGTGGGTGCCGCTGCCGGTAATCTTCCAGTTCCTCGATGTCCATGGCGAGCGGCGCTTCGGCGATGTCCGGGTTGGCCTGCAGGATGGCCGAACGTTGCCAGGACTCGCGCACCAGGCTGCGAAGGCCGGTCAGGTCCGCCGGATCCCCGGACTCAAGATGCTCGTGGCCCGCAAGGGCACGCCGCTGCAGCAGCTTGGCGGCTTCGCTACCCGGAAGCGGCGGGTGGACTGGGCTCTTCATCGAACTCCCTGGCTGCGGTACTTGCCGCGGTCACGGGGCGGCGTTCACGGCGGGCGGTACGGGCCAGTCTAGTTCGGCGGCCGGGCTTTGGGTACAGCCGTGCTTGTTGCCGGCCGGGTTGCTCCGGGGTTCAGCCGCGGGAGATGCGGATCATTTCCTCGCGCGGGACCACTTTGATGCGTTCACGGACTACGCCGTCGCCGTTGTCCGCGCTCCATGATGCACCCAGGGCAGCCTCGTGTGCGTCCAGCCGGTTCCAGCCCTCCCACGTGGTGTACTCGATCCCGCGTTCTTCGAGGAGATTGATGATGGCCTGCGGATCCGGGTTCTCGGCCGGGGGCAGGTTCAGCCGGTCCTCAAGCAGGCAGCCAATGGTTTCCAGTGCATCGCCCTTGGTGTGCCCGATCAGGCCCACGGGACCGCGCTTGATCCACCCCGTGGCGTAGATTCCCGGTACGGGTTTGCCGTCGGCACCCAGGACGCGACCGCCGTCGTTCGGGATGACGCCGCGGCGGGCGTCGTACGGCAGCTCCTCCAGCGGGGAGCCGTGGTAGCCGATGGCCCGGTACACGGCCTGCACGGGGTACTCGATGAATTCGCCGGTGCCCTTGGCGTTGCCGGTGCCGTCCAACTCCATGCGTTCGAACTTGATCGCCGACACCTTGCCCGGGTTTTCCGGCGAATCCAGGATCTCCACGGGGCTGTGCAGGAAGTGCAGGTGCAAGCGCCGGGAGGAAGGCTGCTCAGACTCGGCGTGCTCCTCAACCAGCCAGTTGGTCAGGGTGTTGACCATGGTCTTGATCTGGTTGTTGGTGCGGATGGCCTCATCCGAAGCGTCATCGAACTCGAAGTCTTCCGGGTACAGGACGATGTCCACGTCCTTGCAGTGCGAAAGTTCACGCAGTTCCAAGGGTGTGAACTTGACCTGCGCAGGGCCGCGGCGGCCAAACACGTGGACGTCCGTGACCGGCGACTTCTTCAGGCCCTGGTACACGTTGTCCGGAATTTCGGTGACCAGGAGTTCATCGGGGTGTTTGGCCAGCATGCGCGCCACATCCAGGGCCACGTTGCCGTTGCCGATCACCGCGATTTCCTTGGCTTCAAGGGGCCACTCGCGGGGAACGTCCGGGTGGCCGTCGTACCAGGAGACAAAATCCGCGCCGCCGAAGGAACCGTCCAATTCGATGCCGGGAATGTTCAGTTCGACATCCTTGATGGCCCCCGTGGAGAAGATCACGGCGTCATAGAAAGCCCGGAAATCGTGGAGGGTAAGGTCCCGGCCATAGGTCACGTTGCCCAGGAAGCGGATGTCGCCCCGGTCCAGCACCTTGTGGAGGGCGTTGACGATTCCCTTGATGCGGGGGTGGTCCGGCGCTACGCCATAACGGATCAAGCCATACGGCGCGGGATATGCCTCGAAGAGGTCGATGCTGACGTCCACATGCCCGTCCTTGACCTCATTGGACTTGGTCAGGATGTCCGCGGCGTACACGCCGGCCGGGCCCGCACCGACGATCGCAACACGGAGTGGACGACTGGGGATTGTTACGGCTGAGTCAGACACCGGGAGCCCTTCCGAAGCAGTGAGCCACGCCCGTTGTTGGGGCGCGCAGGTTTCCAATTCTAGATCTCGACCCCTCGCCCGGCCGCTCATATGGCAGGACTCACACAAATTCCTAATGTTTCAGGGAATATTGCGGAATATTGCGCCGCTAGGAGGTGTTGGCGCTTTTGTGTCGACACCCGAACAAACCACCGCAGCAACGTCCTCTTCGAACACGTCCTCTTCGAACCAGCCCACGACGGCGGCAGCCAGGGGCGGCGGTGGCAGCAGTACGGATGCGGGTGCTGTTGCGGTAAAGCCGGTTCGCAGTGAGACCACCACCGGTGTGTTGTTCGGCATCGGCGCGTACGGACTGTGGGGGCTGCTCCCCCTGTACTTCTTTGTGCTGCAGCCTGCCGGCGCCATCGAGATCGTCGCCAACCGGATTGTCTGGTCCTTGGTTTTCTGCGCACTGCTCATCACCATCACGCGGTCCTGGAGGATCCTTTTTGCGGCGGTGAAGGATCGCTCAGTGATGGGACCGCTGGCGTTGGCGGCAGGCCTGATCGCGGTCAACTGGCTCACCTACACCTTTGGCGTCACCACCGGCCATGCAGTTGAGACCTCCCTGGGATACTTCATCAACCCCCTCGTTTCCGTACTCCTGGGCGTGTTCGTCCTGAAAGAAAAGCTCCGGCCGCTGCAGTGGGCAGCCGTCGGAATCGGCTTCGTCGCGGTGGGCGTGCTGACGGTCTCCTACGGGCAGCTCCCGTGGATCGCCCTGCTCCTGGCCTTCAGCTTTGGCCTGTACGGCTTCGTCAAGAAGAAGGTGGGACCCAAGGTGGACGCGCTCACCAGCCTCTCCGTTGAAACCGTGGTGCTGGCCCCCTTCGCGGCCATCACCATGGTGGTCCTCGGTATTTCCGGGGTTGCGACGCTCACTACGCACGGCGCCGGGCACTTCTGGCTCATCCTGGCCTCGGGTGTCATCACCGCGGTTCCCTTGCTCTTCTTCGGGGCATCCGCCCGGCGCCTGCCCATGACCACCATTGGCCTCCTGCAGTACTTTGCCCCTGTGCTTCAGTTCATTGTGGCGCTCACCGTGTTCCACGAGGCCATGACCACAGCCCGCTGGATCGGTTTCTGCGTGGTGTGGCTGGCCCTGCTGCTCCTGACCATCGACATGCTCCGGACCGCCCGGAAGAATGCGGTGCTCCGGAGGCAGGCAAAGCTCGCGGCCGCCTGAGTCCCGGGGTTTCGCCGAGGTCGTGGGAACGGTGCGCCGCGTTTCGCCGAGTTCGTGGGAACGCTGCGCCCGGTTTCGCCGGGTTCGTGGGAACGCCGCGCCGCGATTCGCCGCGTTCGTGGGAAGACTGCAGGTTCGCCGGAAGTTTCCCGGCGACAGCGCAGGCTTCCCACGAGTTGAGCGCTCCCGCCTGTTTCACCGCTCCGTTCCCTGAAGAGCCAGGGCAGATCCTGAGCACTTCTGTTCACTTCTGTTGAGGTGGGCCGCGGCTGATCGTAGGGTTGCTGAAAATTTCCGCCGCACCCAAGTAACTGGCACTTGTTGTTGTTCTCAGCGCTGGGAACAACCACTGCTGCCAGTCAGTTGGGTGTGTTTCTCGAAACGGAGCAGCTTTGAACACCCTTGGACACCACATGAGCCGCAGGACCCTCTTCCGCGCTGCAGGCGCAGCCGCCCTCGCCGGAGCCATGCTGGCCCAGGCCGGCCCCGCCCTGGCAGCATCGGCAGGGCTCAAGGAACTCATCGACCGCCGCAAGCTGGTCCTCACGGGCGCACGGAGCGCAGAAGGGGTTCCCGAACTGGCCACCCAGCTGGAGGGAATGGGGCAAACCGCAGGAAACTGGTGGAACTCCATGGACAAGGCCCCGGTCCGGACCTCCCTCTGGAACGACATCCCGTTGACCGGCATCGGCCAATCCGCTGCAGCCACTGGAAACCTGGGGCTGCACTTCAACAGGCTCTACGACATGGCCCTGGGGTACGCCGTGCCGGGTAACCCCTACGCCGGCAACGCGGAGCTCGCGGCGGACATCGTCGCCGGGCTCAAGCTGCTCAACGACACCGCCTACAACCCCGGCATCCGAGCCGCCGGTAACTGGTGGTTCTGGGAGATCGGGGTTCCGCGGAAGTCGGTGGACATCCTGACCCTGCTGTACGCCGAAGTCCCTGAATCCCTCAGGGCTTCCCTGCTCGCCGCAGTTCGTTGGTTCGCGCCGAACCCGAATTGGCGCGGGCGTGCTACATCCCTGGCGGAGACCGGAGCCAACCGGGTGGACAAGTCTTTGGCGTGCAGCATGCGGGGCATCCTGGACAACAACACGGATGAGGTCGCCTTGGGCAGGGATGCCTTGAGCGACACTGTACGCGGAGGAGCCAACAGTGTGTTCACCTACGTGACCAGCGGCGACGGTTTCTACACGGACGGCTCGTTCGTGCAGCACAGCTACCTGCCCTACGCGGGAACGTACGGTGTGGTTGCCTTGGCCGGCATTGCCGAAATCATCGCGATGCTGGGCGGCAGCACTTGGGCCATCAACGACCCCAAGCAATCAGTTCTCCTCGACGCCATTGAAGCCACGTACGCTCCGTTCGTGTGGGACGGCCGGATCATGGACACCGTGCGCGGGCGTGCCGTTTCCCGGCAGCGTGAGCCGGACTACGTGAGCGGCTTTGGCTTGATCTCCGCTGTCCTCTTGCTGGCCCCAGGCTGCGAAGAGCCCTACCGTTCGCGCTTCCTTGCCCTGGCGAAGGGGTGGTTGGAACGGTGCGCGGACCAGGAACTGGTAGGCCACCCCACGCAAAGCCTGGCGAAATCCCTGCTGTCCCTGTCGGTGTTGTCCGATGCCTCCGTGACGGCGGCCCCGGCTCCGGTCTATAGCCGCATGTTCGCGGACCAGGACAGGCTGGTGCACCACCGTCCCCAGTGGGGATGCACCGTCAACCTCTCTTCGAAGCGCATTGGCCGGTACGAATGGGGCAACAGCGAAAACAACCTGGGTTGGTACCAAGGTGATGGGATGACGTTCGTCTACACCAGGCAGGACCCGTCCCAGTTCAGCGCCGATTTCTGGCCCACGGTGGACCCCTATGGCTTGCCTGGCACCACGGTCAACGACCAAACAAGGGCCAGTGGTGCAGGAGGAGCAGGAACAGGCATTCCCCGCGCCTACCAAGCGTTCGCAGGTGGGCTCACAGTTGACGGCCGCTGGGGTGTCATCGGCATGGACCACCTCAACCACAACAAGACCCTCTCAGGCCGAAAGTCGTGGTTCTTCCTCGACGACGCCGTGGTGTGCCTGGGTTCGGCCATCACCGGCACGGGTGGCGCTTCGGTTCAGACCACCATCGAAAACCGCTCCTACGCCCAAGGCAAGGCGCCGGCATTGCGGACAGACTCACGGAAGCGTGCCATGGCACCCGGGGATGCGGCCGTGGTCCTGAAGCGCTCACTGCACATCGAGGGTCATGGTGGCTACGTCTTCCTTGACGCACCAGGAGTTACGGGAGGTCCGGAGGTGGCCGTGGTCCGCCGTACGGGCAGTTGGTATGACATCAACTCCGGAGCGGATACGGGCGGCAGCAAGGACAACGTCACACGGGACTACGTGACGCTGACGCACCGGCACGGCAAGGATCCCCTGGGGTCCGGCTACGCGTACATGATGCTGCCCGCCGCGACCCACGACGCCACGTTCTCCCAGTCTGCCAACCCGGACGTGACGGTGCTGGCCAACTCGGCGGAGGTCCAGATGATCCAGTGGGGCAAGGAAGGCTTGGTGCTGGCCAACTTCTTTGCGGCAATTGATGCGGCCGGTCATGCGGCATCCGGTCCATGTACGCTCGCCACACATCAAACAGGCGGCAAGCTCACCGTCTCGATTGCCGATCCGTCCCGGACGCAGGCCAGCGTCCGGATCACCGTACCCGGCGCGTGGAACACCTTGGTTCAGTCCGATGAGGGCGTCACGCTGGTTGGCAGCAACACCGTCGAGGTCCAGCTCGACGGTCATGGCCACCAGAAGAACCTGACGCTCGGCGCCTAGGCAAGCACCGCCGTCGAACTCGCCGGAAGCCTGCGAAACCGCCGGAAGGTTCCGTGCGAAATCGACGGTTTCCCGCGAAATCAGCGGTAACGAGGCAACGCTAAAAGAGGCGGGCCGGGGATTGAATCCCCGGCCCGCCTCTCGCAGTAAGACTTACGCGTGAGCCTTGATGGCCTTCGCGAGGACGTCGAGGCCGTCCAGCAGCAGTTCGTCGCTGATGACCAGCGGCGGGAGCAGGCGGATCACGTTGCCGTAGGTGCCACAGGTCAGGATGATGACGCCTTCCTGGAGGCAAGCGGCGGCCACAGCCTTGGTGAGTTCGGCGTTCGGCTCCTTGGAACCGGCATGGACCAGTTCGATGGCCAGCATGGCGCCACGGCCACGAACATCGCCGACCACGGAAACTTCGGAAGCCAGTTCGCGGAGCTTGCCCAGGGCGAGTTCTTCGATGTGGCGTGCGCGGCCGTTGAGGTCGTGCTGTTCCATGGTGTCGATCGCGGCGAGTGCTGCTGCACAGGCAACCGGGTTGCCACCATAGGTACCACCGAGGCCACCCGGGTGTACGGCGTCGAGAAGGTCGGCGCGGCCGGTGATCGCGGACAGCGGGAGGCCGCCGGCGATGCCCTTGGCCATGGTGATGATGTCCGGGACAACACCTTCGTGGTCGACAGCGAACCATTCGCCCGTGCGGCAGAAGCCGGACTGGACCTCGTCAGCAATGAAGACGATGCCCTTTTCCTTGGCCCAGGCGGACAGCGCCGGCAGGAAGCCTTCGGCCGGAACAATGAAGCCACCTTCGCCCTGGATGGGTTCGATGATGATCGCGGCAACCTGGTCGCCACCGATCTGCTTCTCGATCATGGTGATGGCGCGCTTGGCAGCCTCGGCACCCGTGATTTCCGGGTTCTCTTCACGGAACGGGTAGCTCATTGGCATGCGGTAGACCTCGGGCGCGAACGGGCCGAAGTTGGTCTTGTAGGGCATGGCCTTGGCGGTCAGTGCCATGGTCAGGTTGGTGCGGCCGTGGTAGGCGTGGTCAAAAGCAACCACGGCGTCGCGGCCGGTGGCCAGGCGGGCAACCTTGACGGCGTTCTCCACGGCTTCGGCGCCGGAGTTGAAGAGCACGGTGCGCTTGGCGTGGTCGCCCGGGGTGAGGCGGTTCAGCTGCTCGGCAACTGCGACGTAGCCCTCGTACGGGGTGACCATGAAGCAGGTGTGCGTGAAGTGCGCGGCCGCGTCCTGGACGGCGGCGACGACGGCGGGATCGGACGCGCCGACGCTGGTCACGGCGATGCCGGAGCCGAGGTCGATGAAGGAGTTGCCGTCGACGTCGCGGATGATGCCGCCGTCGGCGTCTTCAACGTAGACGGGGACGCCGGAAGCGACGCCGGCAGCGACGACGGCGGAGCGGCGCTCAGCCAGTGCCTGCGACTTGGGGCCGGGGAAGGCGCCGTTGATGTTGCGCTTCTGCTCGATGCGGTACGAGAGTTCGTTCGCGGTGGTGGTCATGGAGTTTCCTTCTTTACTGATGGGGGCCGCACTAGCCGGGGTCCTGGCCGGTGCGAAGCGAAGTGGTGAGCCGAAGGTGACTATGCGGCGGGGTTATGCATCCAACGCAGACATCACGTGCTTGATGCGCGTGTAGTCCTCGACGCCGTACATGGAGAGGTCCTTGCCGTAGCCGGACTGCTTGAAGCCGCCGTGGGGCATTTCGGCGGTGAGGAGGATGTGGGTGTTGATCCAGACGGCACCGAAGTCGAGGTCGCGGCTCATGCGCATGGCCGTGCCGTGGTCCGTGGTCCAGACGCTGGAAGCCAGGGCGTATTCGACGTCGTTGGCCAGCTCGAGCGCTTCGGCTTCGGTGGTGAACTTCTGGACGGTGATGACCGGGCCGAAGGTTTCCTTCTGCACGATGTCGTCACTCTGCTTGGCGCCGGTGATGATGGTGGGCTCGAAGAAGAAGCCCTTCTCGCCCGCACGGTGGCCACCGGTGACGATCTTGCAGTTCTCCGGCAGGTTCTCCACCACGGAGGTCACGGCGTTGAAGTGGTTCACGTTGTTGAGCGGGCCAAAGTAGTTGTCTTCGTCGTTCTGCGAACCGGTCTGCAGGGTCTTGGTGTGCTCCACCATGGCGGCCACTACGTCGTCGTGGACCGAGTCCTCGATGAGCACGCGGGTGATGGCGGTGCAGTCCTGGCCGGCGTTGAAGAAGGCGAACTCGGCGATGGCAGCGGCGCTCTTCTTGATGTCGGCGTCCTTGAAGACGATCGCGGGGGCCTTGCCGCCGAGTTCCAGGTGGGCGCGCTTGAGGCCCTTGGCTGCACCGCTGGCCACGGCGATGCCGGCGCGGACGGAGCCCGTGATGGACACCAGGCCGGGGACCTTGTGCTCCACCATGAGGGAGCCGGTCTCGCCGGTGCCCAGGACAACGTTGAGGACACCGGCAGGGAAGATCTCGCCGGCCAGGCGTGCCAGGACCAGGGTGGATTCCGGGGTGGTGTCCGAGGGCTTCAGGACGACGGTGTTGCCTGCGGCCAGGGCGGGGCCGATCTTCCAAATGGCCATGAGGAACGGGTAGTTCCACGGTGCCACCTGGGCCACGACGCCGATCGGTTCGCGGCGCACGTAAGAGGTGTGACCCTCGAAGTACTCACCGGCGGACTTGCCTTCCAGCAGGCGGGCGGCACCGGCGAAGAAGCGGAGCTGGTCAGCGCCGGCTGCGATTTCCTCGGAGGCGATGAGGGAGCGGACCTGGCCCGTGTTGCGGTGCTGTGCCTCAACCAGTTCGTCGCTGTTGGCCTCCACGGCGTCGGCGAGCTTGAGGAGCATGAGCTGGCGCTGGCCGGGGGTGACGTGCTTCCAGGTCTTGAAAGCCTCGCTGGCGGCGGCCATGGCAGCGTCAACATCTGCCTGCACCGAAATGGGCGACTTGGCGACGATCTCCCCGTTCGTGGGATTCACGACATCCAGGAGACCCGTACCTGACGGCGTGACGAATTCGCCGTTGATGAAGTTCTGCAAGGTTTGAACCACGGTGTGCAACCCTCTTTCGGTGTGTTGGCATGGGCTGGTTAGCTGATCAGAGCCTATGCCAGTGAGGTGCCCCACGGAATAGTCAGCTGCACACTCCCAGACCCGGCTCTTAGTGCGCTTGCCCAGTGCCGGGTTACCCTTGTATCCATGGCCATGTCCCTCGCTTCCCTCCTTGCTGTCCCCTCCCTGAAACTCCGGAAAACGGGCGCTGCGGAGACCACGTGGAACCAGGACATCAGCTGGGTTGCAGTGACCGAACTCGAAGATCCGCAACGCTTCCTCAGCGGCGGCGAACTGGTCCTCACCACCGGCCTGCGCCTCAAGAGCGCAGCGGACCAACGGCGCTTTGTCCGCCAGGTCCAGCGCGCGGGCGCCGTGGGCATCGGCTTCGGCATCGGGCTCACCCACGAGGCCGTTCCGGAACCCCTCATCGCCGAGGCCAACCGTTGGGGATTGCCACTGGTCGAGGTGCCGTACGCGATACCGTTCATCGCCATCGGCAAGCTCGTGGCCGAATCGCATTCCGCGGACCACTATTCAAACCTGGAACGCCTGCTCGCCGGGCACCAAATCCTGGCCCGCGCCCTCCTCACCGGCGGCGGACTGGCAGAACTACTGAAGCAGCTCGGCAGCATGCTGCGCACGGAAGTTGTGCTCACCCAGTTCAGCGCACAGCTCTACAACAGCGTGCCCGGGAAGCCGGCCCCCACCGCGGAAGGCTGGGCCTCCTATCCGATCCCCACCGGCCGCCGCGACGCCTGCACGCTCTGGTTGCGGCAGCCCTTCATCGACTCCGGCATAGTCAGCTACGCGCAGAACCTCATCAGCGTAGAGCTCAACAACATGGTCAAGCAGCGGCAGGCCCAGCGCGCCATGGCCGGCCAGGTGCTGGACGACGTCATCCATGGCACCCTGGAAACCATTGAGGCCGCCCGCCGTTTGGCCGGCGTGGGCATCAACAGCACCCGGAAGAACGTGGTACTGGTTGCCGAATCCACGGCCCACCACAAGCAACTGGTCAGCATCTCGCTGCCGCAGGCGCTGGAAGGTGGCGTGAGCGCCGTCGTCGGGAAGGACCTGGTTGCGGTGGTGGCGGACGACGGCAGTTCGGCCACCGCGCTGGCGAGAAGCCTCAGCGACCATCTGCAGGAGGCGGGAATCCATGCCGTGATCGGCATTGGCGGCGCCTACACCAAGCCGAACGGCCTGCGGTGGAGCTACTTCGAAGCACGCGACGCCGTGGCGCACGGCTTGCCGGTCAACGAGCCGGAGCGCCTGAGTTTGACGTCGTTGCTGCTGGCGAGCGAGGACGTTCCGCTGGCAGACATGGCCAGCGAGTCCCTCACTCCCCTGCGCAAATTCGACGCCGCCCATGGTGCCGAACTCGTGGCCACGCTGGAAAGCTACCTGAACCACAACGGTTCCGTGGCAGCCGTGGCCGAGGCCCTCACACTGCACCGGAACACGGTCCGCTACCGGCTGGCCCAAATCACCGAACTTACCGGGTACGACCCTTCCCAGACCCAGGACCGGGTGCAGCTGTGGCTGGCTTTGGCGGTCCAGAGACTCGGTTCGCGCAACCCCAGGTAAACGTACGACGGCGGCACTCCCGTTGGGAGCCGCACCGCACCTGCGTCCCACGCTGGAGAGATTCGCCACAGAAGTCTGGACATTAGACGTCAAACGTCTAACCTTTAAATATGGCGACGACTTCACTCACTACGACGACAGGAAACATCCCTACGATCTCCCCCGCCGGCACTGCCGCTGCTCCGGTAGCCAGCGCCCGCGCACCCAAGTCGCGCGTCGTCGCCGTCGTCGGCATTATTGCCGTGGTGCTCATCGGCCTCAATCTTCGTGCCGGCATCACCAGCGCAGCCGCCCTCTTCCATGAACTGCAGCAGTTCCTGGGCTATGGCGCACTGGTTGCCTCGATCCTGCCCTCCATTCCGCTGCTGTGCTTCGCCGTGGCCGGGCTGGGGACCTCGTGGCTGACCCGCCGGGTAGGCGTAGAGAAAGCCATCTTCATCGCTTTGGCGCTCTTGGCGGCAGGCCTGTTGGTCCGTGGTGTTCCCGCCACTGGCGCACTTCTGGGCGGCACGGTACTGGCGATGTCCGGGCTGGCTGTCTGCAACGTGGCCATGCCCTCGCTGATCCGCGAGCACTATTCCGAGCGCACCTCCATGATGACCGGGCTCTACACATTCACCATGTCCGGCGGCGCCACGTTCGCAGCAGCCGTCAGCGTTCCGCTGGCGCAGCAGCTGGGTTCGCCGTCCATGGGCTTGGCAGCCTGGGGACTCCTGGGCGTGGCCGCACTCCTGGGCTTCCTCCCCGTGGTCCTGCACAGCCACCGCAATGCCGCCAAGACTGAACGCCCCCGGGTGTCCATGTGGCCCCTGCTGCGCACCCGCTTGGGCATCCTCATCACCGCGATCTTCACGTTCCAGGCCTTCCTTGCCTACGCCGTGATGAGCTGGTTCGCCTACATCCTCACGTCACAGGGACTCAGCGCTTCCGAGAGTGGGCTGCAGTTCGGCGTGATGCAGCTGGTCTCCGTTGCTGCCGGCATGATCCTGCTGGCTTTCGGTTCCCGGCCCGGTATGCTGCGCCCCGCGTTGTACCTGGCCAGCAGCTCCACCTTGGTGGCCATCGGCACCATGCTGTGGTTGCCCACTTCGCTCGCCGTCATTCCGGCCGTCCTGTTCGGCTTCGGGCTGGGCATCTTCCCGCTGGTCCTGGTGATCATCAGCCGCAGCGGTGGCTCCACCGCCGAGACCACTGCGCTGTCCACCATCGCCCAATCACTGGGATACTTGATTGCGGCAATCGGCCCCTTCGGCATGGGGCTGCTCCACAGCGCCACCGGTGGCTGGGTGTTGCCGCTGAGCCTGCTGTCCATCGTGGCCGTGGCGCTCATGGTCACCTGCCACCTGCTCACCAGCAAGCGCACTGTATCCAAGACCCAACCGAGGACGGCATGACCCTTACCCCTTCGCATCGCCCGGTCCTGGCCGAGGAGATCACCGCCAAGCTGCGGGACATGATCAAGTCCGGTGAATGGCCGTTGCAGGAACGCATCCCGGCGGAGCCTGAACTCATGGCCACCTTGGGCGTTTCGCGGGGCACCTTGCGTGAAGCCATCAAGGCGCTGGCACACTCGGGCATGCTGGAAGTGCGCCGCGGGGACGGCACCTATGTCCGGGCCAACAGCGAAATCTCCGGTGCTGCCCAGCGCATGTACCAGGAGCACACGCAGGAACACATCGTCGAGGTTCGGCTAGGGTTGGACACCCAGGCAGCCCGTCTGGCCGTCAAGCACGCCACGGCCGAGGACATCGCCGAGATGCGCCGGCTCCTGGCACTCCGCCACGATGCCTGGCTCGCCGAGGACTACCCCACGTGGGCCGGCGCCGATTGGGAGTTCCACGAACGCGTAGCGCAGGCGTCCGGCAATCCCCTGCTCCACCAGCTGTACGTCTCCTTCGGCGGCGTGTTCCACAACGATCTCCTCCGCCAGCAGCGCGTGGACGGCTTCAACGGAATCCCCCGCGAGGGCCACGATGAGCTGGTGGACGCCCTTGAGGCACACGATCCCGAGGCGGCTGTTTCCAGCGTCTACCGGAACCTGGACTTCTGCGCGGACAAGAGCCCGGATCAGTCCTGAGCCTTACGCGGTGAGCCCACAGTCCCGTTGCCGCCCGGCAAAGGAACTGTGGGCTTTCGGCATCCTACCGAGCCAACTCGACCCCCGCGCCGGCCGCGTCCCGAAACCGGGCGTTGAGCAGCACCACCTCACGCCCGGCCCTGTCCAACAGGCTCGCGGCAACACTGGCCCGGTACCCTGTGGCGCAGTGGACCCAGATCCTGGTCCCGGCCAACTCAGTGATCCTCGTGAGGAGCTCATAAACAGGGATGTTCACGGCATCCTGCACATGGGAGGCGTTGAATTCCTCAGGCCTCCGAACATCCAGGACGATGTCCGCCGCTGTTCTTTCCCGCAGCAGCCGGCTCCAGTCTCCGTGAGGGTAGCTTCGCCGCCGAATACCTGGCGCCAGGGCACCCACCCAGCTCGCGCCCGGGCCAGCACCCGGCCCCGGATTGTCGGCCCCTTCTCCTACGAGCGCTTGGCTACCTATCGCGGGGGGATCGTCTACAGGCCCGACGGCGGCATCCGGGCTTTCGATGCCGATCCTCGCCAGGTCGCGGATCGCCTTACCGACTTCCTCGCGTGCGCCCAGGAGCGTCAAGGGCTGTTCCCAAGGAATCACCCAGCCCAGGTAGCTGGTGAAGTTGGACCCGTTGCCGTATTCGAAGGCCACACTGCCTTCCAGATGATCCTCTGCGAAAGCCACCCGGTGCCGGAGATCCACCACCCACTCACCGTCGTGCAAGCGCCGGGCAAGCTCAGACGGTTCCACGGATTCCGGAACAGCCAGGTCTGCGGCGGCAGGACCCGCAGCGTTGAGAGGGCTCATGTGTGCGTAGTAGGCAGGGTAGGCCGTGATGTTGGCCAGCAGCTCTGCCACGAAGTGGTCCTCGCTGGGGTCGGTCAGGGCATGGTTAGACGTTGACTGCTCCCCCATGGTGGAAGCATCCTGATGGCTTGCCGGGCCGATGGAACAGAAGGATCCGAATCCGTGCGTTGGATAGAGTGCGGCCGCCCCGGACGCAAAAGATACCAAGCGCCGGACCGACGAATACTGGGCGTGCGCCAACGCGGCGGTATCTTCCGGGGACACCAGGTCCGTCCGCCCCACCGAGCCGTAGAGCAAGCTGCCGCCGGAAAACACAGCCTCCGGGCCGCCGTCGTCCGCTACATCCCGCACCACGTACGCAAGGTGCGTGTGCGTGTGGCCCGGGGTGGCCACCACCCGCACGGACAGGCGTCCCACGGACAAGACATCGCCGTCCATCACCGGCGTCCGCGCAAACGAAACCCGGTCCGCGGCGTTGACCAGGTAGGAGGCGCCGTGTTTCTCCACGAGGACCAGGCCACCGGTGACGTAGTCGTTGTGCAGGTGGGTTTCCGCCACATGGGTGATGCGGACGCCCGCTTTAAAGGCGGCCGCTTCCACCCGGTCAATGTCCCGCTGGGGGTCGATCACCAGGGCAACAGAGCCGTCATGGACCAGGTAGCTGCGGTCGCCCAACTGGGGAGTCTCGATCACGACAACGTCCATACCCCAGATTAAAACAACGCGGGGTCACTTACAGCCCATCCGAAGGTCCGGAATGGGCTGTACGTGACCCCGCGTTGCGGTTAGACCTGTGCAGCTACACCGTCGCGGGAGATGCTCACCATTTCCTCGCGCGGAACAACCTTGATGCGCTCACGCTTGACCTCAACACCGTGCGACGTGCCGGCCTCGGTGGCCGCTGCGCCGAGGGCGAGTTCGTGGGCGTCGAGGGCCAGCCAGCCTTCCCAGCTGGTGAACTCCACGCCGCGGGAATCCAGGAGTTCCACCACGGCGTCCGCGGAGGGAACCTCGGCGAAAGGCAGGTTTTCGCGGTCCTCGAGCAGGTACGTGACGGTCTCGAGGGCGTCACCCTTGGTGTGGCCAATGAGGCCAACCGGACCACGCTTGATCCAGCCCGTTGCGTAGAGGCCCGGAACGTGCTGTCCGTCGGCGTCCAGGACACGGCCGCCGTCGTTGGTTACGACGCCCTTCTTGTGGTCGAACTCAACGTCCGGCAGGGCCGAACCGAAGTAGCCGATGGCGCGGTACACGGCCTGGACCGGGTAGTCGATGAATTCGCCGGTGCCGCGGGCGTTGCCCGTGCCGTCCAGCTCCGTGCGCTCGAACTTGATGCCGGCAACCTTGCCCGGGGTCTCCGGGGAATCGACGATCTCCACCGGGCTGTGCAGGAAGTGCAGGTGCAGGCGGCGGGAAGCCTTGAGCTCGGAGAGGTCCTCGGGCTGCTCGGCGATCCAGTTGGTGAGCGTGCCAACCATGGTCTTGACCTGGTTGTTGCTCTGGATGGCCTCGTCCGAGGCTTCGTCGAACTCGAAGTCCTCGGCGTAGAGGATGATGTCAACGTCCTTGGAGTGCGAGAGTTCGCGCAGTTCCAACGGGGTGAACTTCACCTGCGCCGGGCCGCGGCGGCCGAAGACGTGGACGTCGGTGACCGGCGAAGCCTTCAGCCCGGCGTAGACGTTGTCCGGGATTTCGGTGACCAGCAGGTCATCGGCGTGCTTGGAGAGGACACGGGCCACGTCCAGGGCCACGTTGCCGTTGCCGAGGACAGCGATTTCGGTGGCTTCCAGCGGCCATTCGCGGGAAACATCCGGGTGTCCGTCGAACCAGGAAACAAAGTCGGCACCGCCGAAGGAACCCTCAAACTCAATGCCCGGGATGTTCAGGTCCGCGTCCTTGATGGCGCCCGTTGCGAAGATGATGGCGTCGTAGTGCTTGCGCAGGTCCTCGATGGAGAGGTCCGTGCCGTAGTCCACGTTGCCGAAGAAACGGATGTCGCCGCGGTCCAGCACCTTGTGGAGGGCGTTGACGATGCCCTTGATGCGGGGGTGGTCCGGAGCAACACCGTAGCGGATCAGGCCGTACGGGGCCGGGTAGCGGTCAAAGAGGTCGATGCTGACGGTGAGTTCGCCGCTCTTTACGGCTTCGCTCTTGGTCAGGATGTCAGCTGCGTACACGCCGGCAGGGCCGGAGCCGATGACGGCGACGCGAAGCGGACGGTCCGCAGAACCTACGGGGGTGCTATTTGACACGGCTGTGTTCCTTCTTGTTCTCAGTCCTCCCAACTGAGTCGCAGTTGATGCCGTTTTGAGGGCTCAAAACGGCGTTAACTGCGACCTAGTTGGGTTGGGCGGGGCTAGTTGGTGCGGACGCGGGGACGGTTGGGGGTAATGGTGCTGTAGTCAGCGGTCTTGAAATGCTGGGGCGCGAAGGGGCTGACACGGACAACATCGCCAATGACAATCACCGCTGGATTGGCCACGCCGACGGCTTCCGCCTGGTCCGCGATGGTCTCCAAGGTGCCGATGGTGACGCGCTGTTCCGGCAAATACCCGTTTTCTACGATACCTACTGGAGTGTCCAAAGGCAGACCCGAGCCGGCCAGGGCGGCCGCAGACTCGCGCAATTGGGCCACTCCCATGAGCAACACCACAGTGTGGTCGGGACGCGCGGGAACTTCGGACAACTCTTCATGGCCGGTCACCACGCTGAAGCCTTTGGCCAGTCCGCGGTGGGTCACGGGGATGCCGGCCGCGGCCGGAACCGAGATTGCCGACGTCACGCCGGACACCACCTCAACCTCGACGCCGTTCTGCCGGCAGAATTCTGCTTCCTCGCCACCGCGGCCCAGGACGTAGGGGTCGCCGCCTTTGAGGCGGACCACGCGGTTGCCCTTGAGGGCTTCCTCCACGAGGAGGCGGTTGATCTCAAGCTGCGGGACGGGGTGGTGGCCGGGGGTCTTGCCGACCTCGATCACGCGGACATCGGGCGCCAGTTCTGCCAGCAACCCACGCGGTCCAAGACGGTCGGCAACCACGACGTCGGCCTGGCCCAGCAGGCGGCGACCGCGGACGGTGATGAGTCCCGAGTCACCCGGGCCACCGCCGATGAGGGCTACCGAACCGTTCGCTCCTGGCTTGCGGTGACGGCGCAGCGGGAGATCGCCGGTCTCCAGGGCTGTGGCGACGGCGTCACGAAGGGCCATCGCGCGGCGCGGATCTCCCCCGGCGTTGATGGCGATCTTGACGTCGTCCACCACGGCCACGGCAGGGGTCCAGGCGGCCGATGATTCATGGTCGGAGGCGTTGACGCACCAGATGCGCTGCGCCTCGGCGTCGTTCGCTACCTTGGTGTCCACAGCGGGTGTGCCGGTGGCAGTCTGGACGAACCAGACGCCGTCGAGGTCTTCCGTACGGTACTCGCGCGGTTCCCACGCCAGCAGGCCCGAATCGACCAGGCCGCGGAGTCTTTCGGAGGCAATGGGGGCGACCACCGTAACTTTCGCTCCGGCGTCGAGCAGTCCCTTGGCACGGCGAGCCGCGACGGGTCCGCCGCCCACCACCAGCACCGGGCGGCCAAGCAGCCGGAGTGCGGTGGGGTAAATGTCCTGAATTGCCATGAAAAAACTGTAGGGCTGGCGCGTAACATGCTTCAAAGGCCCGGACACAACCGGTAACGCTGGGTAATGCGGCGTCACAAAAGGAGCTTCCGCTACGGTGCCTCCAAGGCCGGACTCCAGCCAAACGCAGGGGCGACGTGCTTGGCAACATTCCCCAGGAGCTTGGCGTTGTACTCCACGCCCAACTGGTTCGGAACCGTGAGCAGCACGGTGTCCGCTGCCTGCACCGCCGCGTCCTGCGCGAGTTCCGCGGCAAGCTGGTCCGGTGAGCCGATGTAGCTCTTGCCGAAGCGGGACAGTGCACCGTCCAGGATCCCTACTTGGTCCTCCCGGTCGGCCTGCGCGCGAAGGCCGAAGTAGTGGTTGTCCTCCGCGTCCACGATCGGAATGACGCTGCGGCTTACGGAAACCCTCGGTTCGAAGTCGTGACCCGCAGCTGCCCAGGCATCCCTGAACATCTGGATCTGTTCGGCCTGCAGTTGGTCGAAGGGCACGCCGGTGTCCTCGGTGAGCAGTGTGGAGCTCATGAGGTTCATGCCTTGTTCGGCTGCCCACACCGCGGTCTTGCGGGTGCCTGCGCCCCACCAAATTCGTTGCGGAAGGCCGGGAGACTGCGGCTGGATGGGAAGCACCCCGCTAGCTCCACCGGCGTAGTGCGGGTCCGCCTGGGCCACGCCATGGCCTGCAATGGCCTTCCGGAACAGTGCAGTATGGCGGCGTGCCATGTCGCCACCGTCCTCACCCTCCGCGGGGACGTAGCCGAAATTGGAAGCGCCGTTCAGCGCCGGCTCGGGTGAACCACGGCTCACGCCGAGCTGCAACCTGCCGTCGCTGATCAGGTCGGTGGCCGCGGCTTCCTCCGCCATGTACAGCGGGTTTTCGTAGCGCATGTCGATCACGCCGGTGCCCATCTCGAGGCGACTGGTACGTGCTGCGATGGCACTCAGTAGCGGGAATGGCGAAGCCTGCTGCCGGGCAAAGTGGTGCACTCGGAAGAACGCGCCATCAATGCCCAGTTTCTCGGCCTCAACAGCGAGCTCGATTCCCTGTTTGAGGGCCTCCCCCGCCGTGGGAACCAGCGAGCCGGGGACGCGGGCCCAATGGCCGAAGGAAAGGAAGCCGATCCGTTTCTTGTGCATGTCCGGGACAACGCCGGGCCGTGCCCACTCATTCCGCGCAGGTCCGGTTTGTGCTGCGAACCACTCGGCGCCAGGACTACGAGCCGCCTCCCGTGTCCGCGCAGGCTGCCACCGCCGTCGTCGTACGCTAACGCCTAAGCAGCCCGGCGGTAGTGCATGGCCACCGCTCCGTTGCTGAGCGGCACCGCCTCGACCAGCTCGAGGCGTCGGGTGCCGGGCAGTCCGCCCTGGTAGAGGGTGGGGCCGTGGCCGGTGATCATGGGGTGGACCAGGAACTTGTACTCGTCGATCAGGTCAAGCCGGTCCAGCTCCGTGGCCAGCTTTCCGCTGCCGAGCAGCACCCCGTCCGGAGTGTTGTCCTTGAGTTCCTGGACGGCTGCCCGCAGTTCGCCGGTCAGGTGGTGGCTGTTGGTCCACGGAAAGTCGCTTCTTGTGGAAGACACCACATACTTCGGCTTCGTCTCCAACTTGTCGGCCCACTGCTTGAGGGCCGGCGGCGCGTCGACCTCCCCGCGGGCGACCAACGGCCAGTACGCTTCCATCATTTCGTAGGTGGTGCGGCCCCAGAGCATGGCCCCTCCCTGGTTCAGGAGGCGCGTGAAGTGGGCATGCGTCTCGTCGTCGGCGATGCCCTCACGATGGTCGACGCAGCCATCCAGCGTGACGTTGATGCTGAAAGTAAGGAGTCCCATCTGGCGATCCTAATTCAAACGCTCTCTCACCGAACACCCCTTTTGGCCCGACCCTCCTTCACTCACTGCGAGAGGATCGGCGGGAAAGGGGGTGTTCGGTGAGAGAGCGTCCGAAGGAAAAGCCCGACGGCGGGAGTCGCCGTCGGGCTTTGCGTCGCGTTTCGTAAGGGCTCGCGTTTCGAAAGGGCTGGTCGCGGTTCGAGAGGGCCTTGCGTCGCGGTTTGGAAGGGCTAGCGGGAGCTGCCCGCCAGCAGGCCTCGGCGCTGCAGGAGGCGCTTCTCGATCGGCCCGAACACGAGCAACTCGATCAGGATGCCCACAAAGAGGATGAGCAGGATCGCGGACATCACGATCGCCATGTCGGACAACGCCCGGCCTTGGTCAAGGAGTGAGCCAAGACCGAAGCCGATGGTGCCGCCCACTGCGATGATTTCCGCGGCCATGAGGGAACGCCACGAGAACGCCCAGCCCTGCTTCAAGCCGCCGATGTACCCGGGGAGGGCTGCCGGAAGGACAATCTGCAACGCCATCTGGACCCGGTTGGCACCCAGGACCGTGCCCACGCTCCGGTACTGCGGCGGGATCTGGTCGACGCCGGAAATGAGGCCGTTGATGATCGACGGGATGGCACCCATGAGCACCACGAAGTAAACGGTGGCATCCGTAAGCCCGAACCAAATAATGGCGGCCGGAACCCAGGCCACGGACGGGAGAACCTGCAGGCCGGATATCAACGGGCCGAAGGCACGCCGGAGCGGAGCAACCTGTGCCAGCAACAAGCCAACGGGGGTGGCAACAACAACCGAAATCAGGAAGCCCACCAAGCCACGCTGCAGAGACGTCCACACAGATTCCTGAACCTTGCCTTCACCCCACAGGACGCCCAGCTGGGTGAGAACATCAATCGGGCCGGGAACCTGGTCGCGGCGTTTGAGGCCCAGGGAAACATAGAACTGCCAAACGAGCACCAGGACCACCAGGGCTGCGATGGGCAAAAGGATGCGCTTCCAGTCAATGCCGGCCTTGCGCCGTGTGTCCGACTGGAGGTTGTCCAGGCCAGCCTCGAGGTCCCGCAGCTCCGACGGGTTGCCCTTGATGGAAGGCGAGGTGATGTGGTTGGAATCGCTCACGGGGAGGGTCCGCTCTTCGGTGGTCTGGTTACTTGGCATGGCGGCGGATCTCCTCGCGAAGTCGTCGGGTGATAACGCCGGTCAGCTCCCCTGCGCGGCCGGCGTCGGTGCGGTGTTCTTCGGTGACATCCCACTCAGCCACCACACGGCCGGGACGCGAGGAAAGCAGCAGCACGCGCTGGCCCAGGCGCACGGCCTCGCGCACGTTGTGGGTCACGAAGATGATGGTGCGGCCCGTTTCCTTCCAGATCCGCTCGAGTTCGTCGTGGAGGAGGTCCCGGGTGATGGCGTCGAGCGCCGCGAACGGCTCGTCCATGAGCAGCACCTGCCGGTCCTGGGCCAGCGAACGGGCCAGGGCCACGCGCTGGCGCATGCCGCCGGACAGTTCGTGCGGACGCTTGTCCCCGGCACCGCCGAGGTGCACGAGTTCCAGCAGTTCGGTTGCCCGCGCACGGCGGCTCGCCTTGCTGCTGGACTTGTCCGCCAATTGCAGCGCAAGTTCGATGTTGCCGCGCGCTGTCAGCCACGGGAACAGGGCCGAGTCCTGGAACATGAAGGCCGCGCCGTCGCTGGGCACTTCCAGGGCGCCCGACGTCGGGTGCTCCAGTCCCGCAATGATGTTCAGCAGGGTGGACTTGCCGCAGCCGGACGCACCGAGGAGGGCAACGAACTCGCCCTGCCCGATGGTGGCGTTGACGTCGTCCAGGACGGGGGCGCCGTCACCGAAGCGTTTGCCCAAGTTCTCCAGTACGACTGGCATGGTCCCGTCCTTCGTTTGTTGTTCGTGAAGCTGGTACTGCGTGAGCCGCGGCCGGATGGGCCCGGTTGCGGCCAAGGCCGGTCCGCATCCGGATGGAAGCGGACCAGCCTGTGTAGTGCTTAGTCCTGGCCGAGTCCGGCGGCGGAGGTCTTCTTGCCTTCCACCTCGTTCAGCGCGCGGAGGTCGAAGATGCCGTTGATGTCGGCGGTCTTGGTGGTGCCTGCGTCCACGCCGTCCTGGAGCAGCTTCTTGTAGGTCCCGGCCAGCGGGTCGGTGGTGAACTTGATGTTCTGCAACGCCCGGTCGATCACATTGGCCGGGAGCGGCTTGCCCGCGGTGTCCTTCAACACTGCGTTGATGGTGGATGCCTTCTCCTCAGCCGAGGCCGAGTTCAACCAGTTCACCGACTCAACATGGCCCTTCAACAACGCCTTGACCGTCTCCGGGTGCTCGACGGCGAACTTCTTGTTCACGATCAGGATGGTGGTGGTGAAATCACCCTTCTCCCACAAGTCCTTCTCATCCACCAAGACCTTCGCCCCGGCCTCCAGCACCAAACGCGAGGCCCACGGCTCAGGCAACCACGCGCCGTCGAGCTTTCCGTCCTGGAACAACTTCAACGTCTGGGCGTTCTCGGTGGGGTTGATGGTCACATCACCGCTGCCATCAGGATTGGTCTTGTACCCCTGGTGACCCAACCAGGCCCTCAGCGCAACATCCTGGGTGCCACCTAGCTGCGGGGACGCCACAACCTTGCCCTTAAGGTCAGCTGCGGAATTGATCTCCGGCTTGACCACCAACTGGGCACCACCGGCCGCCGCGCCGGCGATGATGCTGATCGACTCCCCGTTGCTCTTGACGAACGAATTGATCGCCGGGTTCGGACCAATGTACGTGGCATCGATCGCACCGGCGTTCAGGGCCTCGATCGCTGCCGGGCCGGCGTTGAACACCTGGGTGCTGAGCTTGGTGCTGCCGAGCTCCTTGGCAATGAACCCCTTGCTGGTACCCACCAACGCCGGGCCGTGGGTGACGTTGCTGAAGTAACCAAGCTTCAGCTCAGCCGCCGGCGACGTGGTAACGGCCGGGGCTGCCTGGTTGTTGTTCGAAACAACGGAAGCTACAGCTGCGCCGGCACCGATCAGCAGGACCAGACCGACGGCCAGTCCGATCTCCAGGACGCGGCGGCGTTTGGGCTTGTTCGACTCACCCGCAACGATGCGGATGGTGCCTGGATCAGGCTTCTGTGACTCGGGAGTGTTTGCCATGGGAGGTCCTTAGGAAGCTTTGGGGATGTGAAGCGGGGCGAAGATCGGGCCCCTAACATCGCCCATCGAAGGCAAGGAAGGACCGTTCCAGGGAGGTCATGAATTCACAGTAGGGACTGTCATATTTCGCTTCAATCCCGGAGAAATCGGGGTTCATGAAGGTTCATGTGGCGTCATATTCGCCGCCAGGGCTTCAATATCCCGCGGATTCGTGCGGCAGCAACCTCCCAGCAAACGGGCTCCCAACGCCCGCCAGTCCTCCACATGCCCCGCCAAAGTTCCCACATGCCCGGAACCCTCCGAAGGTTTCCACGTCTTCGTCACGGCATCGTAGGTTTCACCCGAATTCGGGTATGCCACCAGCGGTGCGTCGGTGACGTTCCGGAGGGTTCCCAACGCCGGAGTCACAAGTTCCAGCGGCACGCAGTTAAGCCCGACGGCGGCAACGCGCGGTTCCGTGCGCAGCAGCGCAGCCACGTCCGCGAGGGGCGTCCCGTCACTGATGTGGCCGCTGTCCCGGAGCGTAAACGTAAACCAGCTTTCGACGTCGAACTCCGCCACGAGCGCCAGCAGCGCCTCGGCTTCGGCGAACGATGGCAACGTCTCGCAGGCAAGGAAGTCCACTCCGGCCTCCACGAGCGCGGCGATGCGTGGGCGGTGGAAACCCCGGAATTCCACGGAAGAAAGCGTGTAATCGCCGCGGTACTCGGAGCCGTCGGCAAGGTAGGCGCCGTACGGACCCACCGATCCTGCCACCAAGAGGGAGCGGGCACCGGGGTTGGCCGCGAGGTACTCCTGCCGGGCTTCGTCAGCCAGCCTGACGCTCCGGGCCACGAGCTCCAACGATTCCTCCACGGAAAGGCCGCGCCGCGCGAAGCCCGCCGGCGTGGCCTGGTAGCTGGCCGTGATGGCCACGGAGGCACCGGCGTCGAAATAGTCCCGATGGACCTGCTTGATCAGGTGAGGCTGTTCCAGCAGGACCTTGGCAGACCACAACGGATCGTCAAGGTCGCAGCCGTGGACTTCGAGTTCGGTGGCCAGGGCGCCGTCCAGGACCAGGTCCGTGCCTGCGTCAAGGAGGGTGCTCAAGGTGGTGTTCCGGGGCATGGTGCCTTTCCAAAAAAGAAACCGCGGCCTGTTCGGATATCCCGCCGTTGATGGCCGGGACCAGCGAACAAGCCGCGGTTCTGTGTCTTTGCGTGTCCTTAGATGACGTAACGTTCGTCTTCGTGGTCGCCCGGGTGGTCCTTGACCAGGCCGGCAGCAAGGGTGTTGCCGTCGATCGGGTCGATCACCAGGAACGCACCCGTGCGGCGGTGGCGCAGGTAGTTCTCCAAGGGCAGCGCA
Source organism: Paenarthrobacter sp. NPDC018779 (assembly GCF_044391085.1). Lineage (NCBI taxonomy): Bacteria > Bacillati > Actinomycetota > Actinomycetes > Micrococcales > Micrococcaceae > Paenarthrobacter > Paenarthrobacter sp. NPDC018779. Next base: position 120,953 of record NZ_JBIRZS010000009.1, read on the forward strand.
GCGGCGAGGCGAAGCTGGGCGTTTCCGATGTCGTTGAGCTCCAGGCTCGACGCCGGCTCGGACTTGAAGGTGGCGAGGTCCAGCTTGCCGGACACGCTGCGGACCAAGGCCTGGACCGTGCGGGTGCCGTGCTTCACCAGGACCTTCTGGCCTTCACGAAGGGGCTTGGGCGAGAGCCAGCACAGCGAGGCGTAGAGGTCCGCGGAAGCTTCGCGCACGGTGCCTGCTGCAGCGATCGTGTCGCCACGGGCAATGTCCAGCTCGTCGGCCAAACGGACAGCCACGGACTGCGGGGCAGCTGCTTCTTCAAGCGAGCGGCCAGCAAAGTCGATGCCCACCACCGTGGTGTTGCGCGGTTCGTGTCCCGGAGTCAGTACTGTGACCTCGTCGCCAACCTTGACCGAGCCTTCGGTGATCTGGCCGGCGTATGCGCGGTAATCGCGGTAGGCCTCAACATCCAGGCCACCGGCTACGGCGTCCGGAGCCAAGGCACCTTGGGGGCGGATCACCAGCTGGACCGGGAAGCGGAAGCTTTCCAGTTCGGCTTCGAGCTCATCGGCGGCCGGAAGGGTTTCGAGGACCTCCAGCAGGGCAGGGCCGGTGTACCAGGGAGTGCGCTCCGAGCGGTCCACCACGTTGTCGCCGTCGAGTGCGGAGACGGGAACCACCAGGAGGTCGGCAACACCATCCGAGCCAAGGCCGAGCTCACGGGCAACCTTCTGCACGTCCGCTTCGATGTCGCGGAACACCTGCTCGCTGAAGTCCACCAGGTCGATCTTGTTCACGGCCACGATCACGTGGGCCACGCGCAGCAACTGCAGCACGGACAAGTGGCGGCGGGTCTGCTCAAGGACACCCTTGCGGGCGTCGATGAGTACGACGACGGCATCCGCAGTGGACGCGCCCGTCACCGTGTTCTTGGTGTACTGAACGTGGCCGGGGCAGTCCGCCAGGATGAAGCTGCGGCGGTCCGTCGCGAAGTAGCGGTAGGCAACGTCGATGGTGATGCCCTGCTCGCGCTCGGCACGCAGGCCGTCGGTCAGGAGGGCCAGGTCAATGCCGCCCTTGTCGCCGCCGAAGCCACGGTCCGCGGAGGTGCGGGCCACGGCGTCGAGCTGGTCGGCAAGGATCGCCTTCGAGTCGTGAAGGAGGCGGCCAACAAGAGTGGACTTGCCGTCGTCCACCGATCCGGCGGTAGCGAAACGGAACAGCGTGGACGGAAGCGGCGCAGACTCGAGGCCGGCTTCCAGGAAGGTGGTTTCGGTGCTCATTTAGAAGTAGCCGTCCTTCTTGCGGTCTTCCATGGCTGCCTCGGAGATGCGGTCATCTGCGCGGGTGGCGCCACGTTCGGTCAGGGTGGAGGCAGCGACTTCGACGACGACGTCGGCCACGGTGTACGCGTCGGATTCGACGGCACCGGTGCAGGACATGTCGCCAACCGTGCGGTAGCGGACCGTCTTGGTGATGACGTCCTCGTGCGGCAGCGGCTGGGAGACCTCGCCTACTGCGCGCCACATGCCGTCGCGGGCAAAGACCTCGCGCTGGTGGGCGTAGTACAGGCTGGGGAGCTCAATGTTCTCGCGCTCGATGTAGCGCCAGATGTCCAGCTCGGTCCAGTTGCTGATGGGGAAGGCGCGAACGTGCTGGCCAACCGTGTGGCGGCCGTTGTAGAGGTTCCACAGCTCGGGACGCTGGTTGCGCGGATCCCACTGGCCGAATTCGTCGCGGAGGCTCAGGATGCGCTCCTTGGCACGGGCCTTGTCCTCGTCGCGGCGGCCGCCACCGAAAACGGCGTCGAACTTGTTCTTCTGGATCGCATCCAGCAGCGGAACCGTCTGAAGCGGGTTGCGGGTGCCATCGGCCCGCTCGGCGAGTTCGCCGCGGTCGATGAATTCCTGCACCGAGCCGACAACGAGCTTCAAGCCCAGGCGCTCAACCGTGCGGTCGCGGAAGTCCAGGACCTCCGGGAAGTTGTGGCCGGTATCCACGTGGAGCACCGGGAAGGGAACCTTGCCCGGCCAGAAAGCCTTGGTGGCCAGGTGCAGCATCACCACAGAGTCCTTGCCGCCGGAGAACAGCAGCGCAGGCTTCTCGAACTCGGCAACAACCTCGCGGATGATGTGGATGGCCTCGGACTCGAGGGTGTCCAGTGAGCTGAGGCGTGACGAGGCGCCGTCAGCCGCCCCCGCCCCTTCGCCGCGCGGCTGATCTTCGATCAGCCCAGCGCGCGGCTCCGACAGGCCCGATGCCACTCCCTGGGCGGCAGACGGCGTCTCGATGTCGCTCTCCAGCACGGCCAACTCCAGTTCCTCGTTTGTTGTTTGAGTGCTCATGTGTGTAGTCCGCATTCTGTCTTGTCGGTACCTGACCAGCGGCCGGCTCGGGGGTCTTCTCCCGGGGCCACTTTGCGGGTGCAGGGCTGGCATCCGATGGACGGGTAGCCCTGGCTCAGGAGGGGGTTGACGGGGAGGATGTTGTCCTCGGAGTACTCCACCAACTGGTCGAAGGACCAGTCCACCATGGGGTTCACCTTGACCAGGCCGAAGCCTTCATCCCACGTGACCACGGGGGTGTTGGTACGGGTGGGGCCTTCGTCGCGCCGGACGCCGGTGAACCACACCTCGTAGCCACCCAGCGAACGCCGGAGCGGTGCCACCTTGCGGAGCGCGCAGCACTGGCCGGGATCGCGGGCGAAAAGGTCCTTGCCCAGCAGGGTGTCCTGTTCTTCCACCGTGTGCTCGGGAAGGACGTCCACCACGTTGACCCGCAGGTTTGCCGCAACCTCGTCGCGGGTCTGGTAGGTCTCCTTGAAGTGGTAGCCCGTCTCCAGGAACAAAACGTCGACGCCGGGAATCTGGTCCGCGACCAGGGCCGGCAGGACTGCGTCTGCCATGGAGCAGGCCACCGTGATGGCGGGCAGCTCGAAGTTCCGTGCCACCCACGCGATCACCTCGGCAGCCGGCGCGTTCCAGTCGAGCTCGGCGGCGCCGGCTTCGGCCAGTGCCTTGAGCTCTTCGTTGGACCGCTTGGTAATCACTGTCACTGGAGCTCTCCTTCATCTGCGGAGTGTGCCCACTCAGCGAAGGTCTGGCCCTCGGCGCCAACCTCGACGAACTTGCGGACAACGCGCTCCACGTAGTCGGGCAGGTTTTCGACCGTGACCTTGAGGCCGCGGACCGTACGTCCCAAACCGGCTTCTTCGCGCTCGTTGTTGGCCAGCCCGCCGCCGAGGTGGACCTGGAAACCCGGGGTGGGGTCGCCGTCGGGCGTTGGCAGCATCATGCCCTTGAGGCCGATGTCAGCAGTCTGGATGCGGGCGCAGGAGTTCGGGCAGCCGTTGATGTGGAGGGACAGTGCCTGGGGCAGCTGCTTGGTCTCCACGAGGTCGGCCAGCCGGCGTTCCAGTTCGGCGATGGCCGTTGCAGCGGTGACCTTGGTTTCAACAATGGCCAGCTTGCAGAATTCGATGCCGGTGCAGGCAATGGTGCCGCGGCGGAACACGGACGGACGGGCGGAGAGGCCCAGGGTGTCCAGTTCGGCGATGAGCGGCTCCACTTGGTCCTTCTCGACATCCAGGATGACGAGCTTCTGGTGCGGCGTGGTGCGCAGGCGGTAGGTGCCGTGCTGTTCCAAGGTATTGGCCAGCTTCACGAGGGCCTCACCGGACGTGCGGCCCACGGTGGGGGTAACGCCGATGAAGAACTTGCCGTCCTTCTGCTCGTGCACGCCAATGTGGTCGCCCGGCGAGGTGGGCTTCGGAGCGGCCGGGCCGTCCGGGAGCTTGAAGCCGAGGTATTCGTCCTCGAGGATCTGGCGGAACTTGGCCGGACCCCAGTCGTTCATGAGGAACTTCAGGCGGGCCTTGGTGCGCATGCGGCGGTAACCGTAGTCGCGGAAGATGCTGGTGACGCCGAGCCATACTTCAGCGGCAACATCGGCGGAGACGAACACGCCAAGTCGCTCAGCCAGTCGCGGGTTCGTGGAGAGGCCACCGCCGACCCAGAGGTCGTAGCCGGCACCGAGCTCGGGGTGGACAACGCCTACCAGTGCGAAGTCGTTGATCTCGTGCACCACGTCCTGGGACGGGTGGCCCGTGATGGCCGTCTTGTACTTGCGGGGCAGGTTGGCCAGCTCTGGGTCGCCGATGAAGCGCTCCGACAATTCGTGGATCAAGGGCGTGGGATCGATGATCTCGTCCTTAGCAATGCCCGCAACCGGGGAGCCCAGGATGACGCGGGGAACGTCGCCGCAAGCCTCGGTGGTGGAAAGATCCACAGCTTCCAGGCGGCGCCAGATTTCCGGGACGTCCTCAACGCGGATCCAGTGGAGCTGGATGTTCTGGCGGTCCGTCAGGTCGGCGGAGCCACGGGCAAAGTCCACGGAGATCTGGCCGATCACGCGCAGCTGCTCGGTGGTCAGCGCACCGCCGTCGATGCGGACGCGGAGCATGAAGTACTTGTCCTCAAGCTCGTGCGGTTCGAGCGTCGCAGTCTTGCCGCCGTCGATCCCGGGCTTGCGCTGCGTGTAAAGGCCCCACCAACGGAACCGGCCGTGCAGGTCCGTACCGTCGATCGAGTCGAAGCCTTCCTTGGAGTAGACAGACTCAATGCGCTCACGGACGTTCAGCCCGTTGTCTTCCTGCTTCCAGGTTTCGTTGGCATTGAGGGGCGTGGTGCCGTCAACCTTCCACTGACCGTGGGGCTTGGCGGCCGGGCGGGTGCGTGCGGGACGCTTCGAGACTTCGGTGTCCGCGGGCGCACCGGCTACAGCTGTTTCTGTCATATATCGAGGGTAGGTGTGGCCAGATTTCGCCAGCAAAGGTCCGGAAATGTTGAGTCACCTAAGGAAACACTTCGTCATGAACAGTCCTGGGGCCTTGTCCGCGCAGGCTTCTTATGCAGTCCCCTGCCCCGTCATTTCGCGGCTGAATGGCTTAGGAAAGGCTGTCCTTTATTGCGTCGTACCGCTCCAGCGCGATCTCCGCCAGAACCGGCGACGGCAGCAGCGGGTCCGTCACAATGTCCGCCCCGGCCTTGAACAACTGGTCGTGGAAATAGCCGGTGGCCAGGAGGTAGGACGCAACGAACACCCGGCCCCCGCTTCCGGCGAGCTCCGCGCGCAAGGAGGCAACGCCGTCGGGCACGTTGGGTTGGGCGCTGGCGCCGTAAGCCACCCGGACTTTGTTCGGCAGCAGTTCCGCCAGCAGGCGCGCCTGCTCCTCCGAATCAACCGAGCCGTCCGGAAGGGAGGATCCCGCGGCAGCCAGCAGCACGCCGTCGTTCTCCTGCAGTCCGGAGTCGCGCAGCCGCTCAGCGAGCAACTCGGCCAGCCGCGGGTCGGGGCCGATCGGTTTCGCCGCCACAACCTCGGCCCGGCTCTTGATCGCCTTGGGCACGTCAACCTTGATGTGGAACCCGGTGCTGAGCAGAAGGGGTACCACCACGGCCTCCGTCCCCTCGGGCAGCCCCTCCACCACCCCGGACAGCTCGGGCTCCTGGACGTCCACGTAGGCCTCCAAGACCTGAAGCCCTGGCCGCAGTTCCTCGATTTCGGCCATGACCTGGCGAATGGCTGCCTGGCCCTCGGCGTTGCGGGTTCCGTGGGCACAAGCGATCAAGACGGGGCTGTTCATGGGAGCTAGCGTAACGTTGAGCCAGCACCTGTTGTGAAGCGCGCTCCAGAAAGAACCGTCCACTTGATTTCCATAGACATTGTTCTTCTTTGGCTCGACCTCGTTGGCGTGTTCTTCTTTGCCGTATCGGGCTCGTTGTTGGCCGCACGGAAGCAGTTCGACTTTGTGGGCTCCGTGCTGCTTGCCTCCATTGTTTCCCTGGGCGGCGGCGTCATCCGCGACATCATCATCGACGCCGGTCCCCCGGCTTCCTTCACCAACCCCGCCTACCTGGCCCCACCCTTGCTGGCCGCACTGTTGGTTTACTACCTGTTCTCCTCGGTCCAGCGGTTCACCTCCCTCTTGACCCTGTTCGACGCCGGCGGGCTGGCCCTGTTCTGCATCACCGGTACGCTGAAGGCCCTCACGGCGGGGATGAATCCCGTGACCTGCATCCTGCTTGGCGTCACCACGGCTGTTGGCGGCGGCCTCTTGCGGGACATCACGGCCAACGAGATTCCCACCCTCTTCAACAACCGCGACATCTACGCCCTCCCGGCCTTCGTCGGGGCCGGATTGACCACATTGCTGTGGCATCTGGGTGACTTCAACGGACTCTGGGCCTGCCTTGTCGCGGGCATCGTTTTCGCCTTCCGCGTCACCGCCTGGCGACGCGGGTGGTACGTGCCATTGGCCGTCCGCGGTTGGCACCGCGCAGGGGTTGGCCCGGGGGCGAATTCCGGGGTCCGCGATTAGCTAGGATTAGAGCATGACTGACATGTTCCTCGAGAAGTTCCGCGCGCTGGTCCCAAAATATCTCGAGGATGAATGGCAGGAAGAAGACGGCCTCACGCCCGGCGAACTCGATGACGCACTGTCCGAGCACTCCTTCACCATCCCCCTGGTTCTCCGCGAGTTCTACCTCGCCCTGGGCGGCTGCGAGGACCTCATGGAGGCGTACCACTACTTCTGGGATCCCGAGGAACTCGAAGTCGATGACGAAGGCTTCCTCATGTTCCTCGAAGACGAGGACGAGCAGTTCACGTGGGGCTTCCGCGTCGCCGACCTCGGCGTCCCTGACCCCATCGTCTTCCGCCGCAACAATGCCCGCGGCCAGTGGAAGAGCGAGGAAGGTACGTTCTCCGAGTTCGTCTTCGACATGTTCGATTGGGCCTTCAACGACGAAGACTAGGTTTCCTTGTTTCACAGCCCCCGAGCAGCCCGTTGTGGTTGCTCGGGGGCTGTTTTTTGTTGCGTGGCACCGTTGGGCCCGGCCTCTGTCATCCGGCCCATGTGCCGCCACGACCCACTCCTCCGGCCTCCCCCCTTCGGCCCGGCCCGTGTGCCGCCACGACCCACTTTGAGCGTGAAGCCGGCGCAACACGCCGTTGCACGGCGCTCCCGGCTACCTTTTGCCCTCAAAGTTGGTCGTGGCGGTACAGCGCTCAGGGCATTAATGACGACGGCGGCTGGCTGGCCAGGTATCGCAACGGCCCGTAACGCCCGGCCTCCCTGTTCCGGAGCACAGCCAGGACTTCGTCCACCATCTTCTGTGGCTGATACACGACGTCTGCATAGTAGTAGTGCAGGCTCGTGAGGCCGCCGAGGAGACCTGCATTGTTCCGGTATTGGTCCTTCTTCACCTGTTTCGGCTCGAAGTGAGTCCCGCCGTCGAGTTCGACTATCAGGCATTCCTCGATCAGGCAATCAACTTCACCGACCCCTGGGACGTCCGCGTGCATCCGGACTTGCAACCCGGCCCGCGTGAAATGGGTGTGGGCGAGTACCTCCAAGAGCGAGTCGGCCCGCGGCAGGACGAGGCCCAGGATGGCTCTGGATACTCCGTTCCGGTTGCCGTTCATCTTGCTTTCCAGGAATGTGGTGGTCAGCAAGGCGTGACTGACAGCACTCTGCACCATGACCAAGGCCTCCAACTCGGGGAGGCACCTCGTGGCATGCAGCAGAACGTCGGCGACTCCCGCCACTGGCAGATAGGGGTGGTCCGGGTGCAGGCGCTGGCCATGGTGGACAATCCGCCGCCGGGCCAGGCCGGTGCCGCAGCTCAGATGGAGCTGCCCACCAGCATGGGGCGGGCCGTCGTGGAGCGTCCACAGGCCATAGAACCTGGCGGCGGAAACGCAGGTCAGTTTTCCATTGGCCCGGAACGCCGCCACAATGTCCGGATCGGCGTCCTTCGCGATGTACACACCTCGATGGAGCCTGCTGATATCGCCCTCTTTGACTGCTTTAGCCAATCCCCTGCGGGTGAATCCAGCCGCATAGAGGGATGCTGTGGTCGCAGCTCCATGACGGCTGCGGAGAAATTGAGTGACATCCATCAGCCCATGCTGTGACTTGGCTAAGGCCGCGCGCTGCACCCAGACAGCCATATGTGGAAAAGCCCCGTGCCTCCGCCACCCACTTTGCAGCGTCCCCACCGGCTGGGTACTCCTCAGCCGGCGAGTCATGGGTTCCTCGGAATCAAAGTTGGTGGTAACGGCACGGTTGGCTTTTGTAAATCACAGCACTTCCATGGAAATTTCTTTGACCCATGGAGTTGCTTATGTGACAGAGTTGTCATAAGCTATTCACGGATCCACTAAATGCCTCCGGTGGGTCTGATGCGAACGGAGATTGTGGTCCCGGTTCGGTGCAGCGTATGACTCGTAACGTTGCAGCGAGCCGGGGCCATTCCGTTTAAGCCCTCGCCCGCGCGCCCCAAGGCCGGGCGCCGTCGTCGTGGCGTGCCGCCACGACCAACTTTGACGCCGACAGCCGGAGACACGCCGCAATACCGGGCCCCTCAAAGCTCTTGCCCACCCAATGTGGGTCGCGACGGCACAGACGGAAGCCACCAAACCCAGGTGCCGCCGTCGCGGGGGTGCCCCAGAGTCGGGCGCCGCCGTCGCGGTGGTGCCGCCAAACCCAGGTGCCGCCGTCGCGGTGGTGCCGCCAAACCCAGGTGCCGCCGTCGCGGTGGTGCCGCCAAACCCAGGTGCCGCCGTCGCGGGGGTGCCCCAGAGTCGGGCGCCGCCGTCGCGGTGGTGCCGCCAAACCCAGGTGCCGCCGTCGTGGTGTGCCGTCAAAGCTGGGCATCACCGTCGTCGTGGTGTGCCGCCACGACCAACTTTGACGCCGACAGCCGGAGACACGCCGCAAAACCGGGCCCCTCAAAGCTCTTGCCCACCCAATGTGGGTCGCGACGGCACAGACGGAAGCCACCAAACCCAGGTGCCGCCGTCGTCGTGTGCCGTCAAAGCTGGGCATCACCGCCGTCGTGGTGTGCCGCCACGACCAACTTTGACGCCGACAGCCGGAGACACGCCGCAAAACCGAGCCCCTCAAAGACCCTGCCCACCCAAAGTGGGTCGCGACGGCACAGCCGGAAGCCACCAAACCCAGGTGCCGCCGTCGCGGGGGTGCCACCAAAGCCGAGCGCCGCCGTCGTGGTTGTGAGTCCCAAGCCTGGCGCCGCCGTCAAAGCTGGGCATCACCGTCGCGGGGTGCGACCAAACCCAGGGACCGTCGTCGTGGTGTGCCGCCACGACCAACTTTGACGCCGACAGCCGGAGACACGCCGCAATACCGGGCCCCTCAAAGACCCTGCCCACCCAAAGTGGGTCGTAGCGGCACGCACACAACGCCAAACAAAAAAAGCAGGCCCCCAAACCCCGAAGGGTCAGAGGCCTGCCTCAATGCAGAAAGCCTAGCTACTCCGGTCCACCACCGCGTGGGCGAAGTTGGTCAAGGAAGCCTTCACAACCCCCTCCGGCAGCGGAGCCAAGGCAGCAACGGCCTGGGCAGACCACTCGCGGGCGATCTTCCAAGACTCAGCGGTGACGGGGTGTTCGCGGAGGCCGGCCACAGCCGAAGCCAAGGCGGCATCGGAGGACAGGTCGCCATCCACCAGTTCAAGCAAAGCAACGGCCGAGGCATCCCCAGCGGCAGCGTCCCGGCGGAGCAGCAGCACGGGCAGGGTGGGCACGCCTTCACGGAGGTCGGTCCCCGGGGACTTGCCGGACTTGACCTTCACGCCGGTGACATCGATGACGTCGTCGGCGAGCTGGAAGGCAACGCCCACCTTTTCGCCGTATTCAACCAGCACGTCCTCGTACTCAGGGGCAGCACCGGCAAAGATCGCGCCAAGCTGGCCCGAGGCCGCAACCAGGGAGCCGGTCTTGTCCGCGATGACGGAGAGGTAGTGGTCCACGGCGTCTTCGTCCTCGCGCGGACCGACGGTTTCGTGGAGTTGGCCGAGGCACAGGCGCTCGAACGTACGGGCCTGGATGCCGAGTGCACGGGAGCCGAGCTCGGACACGAGGATGGACGCGCGGGCAAAGATGAGATCGCCGGTGAGGATGGCCACGGAGTTGCCCCACACTTCGTGGGCGGTGGGGGCTCCCCGGCGGAAGGGCGCGGAGTCCATGACGTCGTCGTGGTACAGCGTGGCAAGGTGCGTCAGTTCAACAACCACAGCGGCCTGGACAACCTCGGGACGGGAAGCATCGCCAAGGTGGGCACACAGCAAGGTCAGCAAGGGACGGATGCGCTTGCCGCCGGCCTCCACCAGGTGGCGCGACGTTGCGTCAGCCAGCGGATCCGAGTTGGAGATCGCCTCGCGAAGCTTCTTCTCCACGCGGGCAAGGTTGGTGGTGATGGCGGGGCCGAGCTCGGCGTCGCCTGCGATGGCGGCAAAACCGGCGGGCAGCTGGAGGCCCGTTGCGATCGCGGTGGTGTTGGGGGCGGGCTCGTTGGAGTCCGGCAGGCCGTGCCCGGCATGGGTCCAGCTGTGTTCGGCAGAGTTCGTCACGGGTTAACCCTAACTAGTTGGTGCGGAAACCGCGGTGTCGGACCCCGTCGCTGCAAACGAGCGGGCGGAGGAAGTGTTGGACGTGGGCGGGACGAGCATTTCCAGGACCCGGATCACCCGGTCTTCGAAGCCCTTCGCCGAGGAGTCTGTGAGGTTGGCCAGCAGCCGGACCACAAAGCGCATCAGCACGGGAATGGGCATGCCGGTCCGCAGGGCGAGCTTCATCACGGCGGGTTTGCCGATCAGGAAAGCAAAGGCCCGTCCGAGCGTGAAATGCGAACCCCACTGGTCCCGCACATAGTCCGCGTACCGGGAAAGGTGCGCATCGGCGTCGTGCGTGTTCCATCCGGCGGAAGCGGACCGCGCAGCAGCATCGATCAGGAACTCCGCCGCAAACCGTGCCGACTCCATGGCGTAGGAGATGCCTTCGCCGTTGAACGGGGACACCATGCCGCCGGCGTCGCCCAGCAAGAGGAGCCCGGGCGAGTAGTGCGGGGTGCGGTTGAAGCCCATAGGCAGCGCGGCTCCACGGATCTCCCCCACCTGGTTCTCCGGGGTGAAGCCCCATTCGGCGGGCATGCCGGCAGTCCATTCGCGCAGGACCTGCTTGTAGTCGAGCTTGCCGAATTCCTTGGACGAGTTCAGGATGCCAAGGCCCACGTTGGACGTGCCGTCGCCCACGCCGAACACCCAACCGTAGCCGGGCAACGGCTTGCCGGACTTGCCGGGCAGCTCCAGCCAGCCTTCCATCCAGTCGTCGTCGTGGCGGGGCGACGTGAAGTAGGTGCGCACGGCCACACCGAGCGGACGGTCGTCGCGTTTGTGCATTCCCAGCGACACTGCGGTCCGCGTTGAGTTGCCGTCTGCGGCGAGAACGACGTCGGCAAGGAAGTCGCGCGTTTCGCCCGTCTTGCGTCCGGACTCGTCGAGGATGGCGGCGCGCGCGCCGATCACGCGCCCGTCGTCGTCCTGAAGGGCAGTGGTGACGCTGTGGCGTTCAAGCACGACGGCGCCTGCCGCCTCCGCGTGCCTGGCGAGGGATTCGTCGAAGCCGAGTCGGGTTCGAATGAGCCCATACGTGGGAAAGTCGGAGACCTCCGGCCACGGCAGCTCGATGGTGCGGCCACCGGCGATCAGACGGAGGCCCTTGTTCCGGCGCCACCCGTCCTCAACAGAGTGCGGCAACCCGAGCTTCTGGATTTCCCGGACAGCCCTTGGAGTGAGCCCGTCCCCGCACACCTTTTCGCGCGGGAAGGAGGTCTTTTCCAGGACCGTAACGTCGATGCCAGCCTGGGCCAGGTAATACGCGGCGGTGGACCCTGCGGGGCCCGCGCCAACTATCAGTACTTTCACGGTGTCCTAAGTCAGCCTGACTGTGCGCCCGTTCGGCGCGGCTTGATCTGGCGGCGCAGCTTGGCCACGGGAACACTTTCGCGGTGTTCGGCGGGCTTCTGCGCGCGGTGTACTGCAACGATTCCGCCGCTGAGGTTGCGGTAGGTGATGTCCGTCCATCCTGCGTCGGAAAGCCACTGGGCCAGGTGGTCCTGGTCCGGCCAGGCGCGGATGGATTCGGCGAGGTAAACGTAAGCGTCCGGGTTGGAGGACACCTTGGTGGCGATGGCCGGGAGGGCACGCATGAGGTACTCGGTGTACATGGTGCGCCACAGCGGAACCACTGGCTGGGAGAACTCGGCGATGACCAGGCGGCCGCCGGGCTTTGTCACGCGGAGCATCTCTTCGAGGGCTTTGCGGGGTTCAACCACGTTGCGCAGGCCGAAGGAAATGGTGGAGGCATCAAAGCTGTTGTCCGCGAACGGGAGGTTGGTGGCGTCACCGGCAATGAAGTCGATGTCCGGGCGGCGGCGCTTGCCTACCTTGAGCATCCCCAGGGAGAAATCACAGGCCACAACATCCACGCCGGCATCGGCGTAGGGCTCACTGGAGGTACCGGTCCCGGCAGCCAGATCCAGCACGCGCTGCCCGGCCTTTACGTCCATGGCATCCACCACGATCCGGCGCCACCGACGCGTCTGCCCCATGGAGAGGACGTCATTGACAACATCGTATTTAGGGGCGACATCGTCAAACATCGTCGCAACTTCGTCCGGACGCTTTTCCAAGGATGCTCGGTTCACCTGTCAATTGTCTCAGACAAACAGCCAAGTTTGCTGCGCTGTAGAAGAAGGGGCGGGTTCTGCCTGCACCCGGGAGTACTGTTGTTCCATCATGACCAGCACGCTCCGCACTTTGACAGTCCCCCTCGATGTCGATTCATCCTCCGGGGGGCTGCCGTCGTTTCTGGTGCGTGACGACGTTCTTTGCTGGTCCCGCCGCGAAGCAGGACTGGTGGGATACGGGGAGCTGACCCGCTTCAGCGCCACCGGTCCGGAGCGTTTCCTCGAGGCCGATATCTGGTGGCGGCACCTCATCCTTGAGGCCGAAATCACCGACCATGTTGAGTTGCCGGGGACGGGGCCCGTGGCCTTCGGCTCCTTCGCTTTTTCCAAGACCTCGCCGCATGTTTCCCGCCTGATCCTGCCGGAGCTTGTGGTTGGCATCCGCGACGGCCGCGCCTGGGCCACCCAGTTGACGTTCGACGACGGCCCCCTCACCGAGGCGACTGTCCTGGCCACCGTGGAGCGCTGGCTGTCCGGCACCAACGGTGACGAACCCGCCGTCGTGAGTTCCGACGTCGGGCACTCACCCGACGGTGATGCGCTCAACGGTTCGCGTGGCTCGCTTGGGCGCGGGTCGCTCACCGAAACAGCGTGGATGGAAGCCGTGACCAACGGCGTGGAGGAAATCCGCGCCGGCAAGCTGGAGAAGCTGGTGCTGGCGCGCGACGTCGTTGCCACCCTTCCAGCGGGAGTCAACGCCGCGGAGGTGCTTCGCCAGCTCGCGGCACGGTACCGCGAATGCTGGACGTACGGCGTGGACGGTTTGGTGGGTGCCACGCCGGAGATGCTGATCCAGGTGGAGGGCCGGACGGCTCAGGCCCGGGTGCTCGCGGGAACGCTGGACCGCAGGGACGCCGAGGGCATCGACGGCTCCCCCATGGAATACGCCGAACGCGTGCTGGCCGGTTCGGAGAAGCAGCGGCACGAGCACGAGATCGCCATCGACTCCCTGACCCGGCAGCTGGCCCCGTTCTCCGAAGCGATGAACTCGCACAGCGAACCCTTCATCCTGGAACTGCCGAATGTGTGGCACCTGGCCTCGGACGTGAAGGCCGAACTGGCGGACATCGAAGGACACGTGCCTACATGCCTCGCCCTGATCAATGCCCTGCACCCCACCGCAGCCGTGTGCGGAACGCCCACCCTGGTTGCCGGTGCGCTGATCAGGAAACTGGAACATCTGGACCGCGGACCCTACGCCGGACCGGTCGGCTGGCTGGACGCCGCGGGCAACGGCGAGTGGGGCATTGCACTGCGCGGCGCCGTGATCGAGGACGCCAACACCGTGCGCCTCTATGCGGGCTGCGGCATTGTTGAAGGCTCCCAGCCCGAGGCTGAACTGGCCGAAACCTGGGCCAAGTTCCGGCCGATGCTCGAAGCCCTGGGCATCCGCCGCTGAATCTGGGATTCCAGACCGGGACTCTCCGACCCCCCTTGCATATTCGCTAAACTGGTTATCCAATAGTGAAACTTAGTTTCCTGTGATGCACATCTCACGTTCGGTACTACACTAAAGACCGACTCAGTCCAGCATCCACTGCAACAAAAGGTAAAAATATGCAGATCTCCCGTTCAGTTCTGTCCGGTACCAAGATGGCCGCCGTGCTCGCAGCAGGTGCTTTGGCCCTGACCGCCTGCGGTGGCTCCTCCACTCCGGCCGCCTCAGGTTCGGGCCCCCAGCTCATCAACGCCGGCAAGCTCACCGTTTGCTCGGACATCCCCTACGAGCCGTTCGAGTTCCAGAAGGACGGAAAGAACGTCGGCTTCGACATGGACATCGCGGCCGAAGTTGCCAAGGACCTCAAGGCCGAACTCAACGTGGTGGACAGCTCCTTCGAGGCAATCGAAACCGGCACGGCCCTCACCGGCTGCGACGTCTCCATCTCCTCCATCTCCATCACCGATGTCCGCAAGAACGTCATGGACTTCTCCAGCCCGTACATGGATGACGACCTGACCCTGGTGGCCTCCACCGCTTCCGGCATCAGCAACCTTGACGGCGCCAAGGGCAAGAAGGTGGGCGTGCAGCAGGCCACCACCGGTGCACAGTACGCCAAGGACAAGGGAATCGACGCCCAGCAGTTCGAGGACTCCGGCCTCCTGGTCCAGGCCCTCAAGGCCGGCACCATCGATGCCGCCGTCGGCAACCAGTCCGTCCTGGGCTACGCCATCAAGGATGACTCCAAGATCAAGCGCATCGAGGACTACGCAACCGGTGAGAAGCTTGGCATTGCCATCAAGAAGGGCAACACCGCCATGGCCGACTCCGTGAACGCCACCCTGAAGCGCCTCACGGATGACGGAACGCTGGCAAAGTTCAAGACCACCTGGTTCGGCGAAGCCGCAAAGTAAGGCAACCGGCTCCCGATATCCACGCAAGCGGGGCCCCGTAACTCTCTGTTAAAGCAGTCGGTTCGGGGCCCCCGCTGCGCAACATGATTGTGAGAACACCATGGCAATGACTGCACGTCAACGAGCCAGAGTCAGTCTTTACGTCCAGGCCGGAATCTTCGTTGTGGCTGTGGCCGCAGTGATCATCGCCGTGGACTGGAAGACCATTGGCAACAGCGTCTTCAACTTCGCCAAGATCGGCCCCATGTTCCCGGGAATCTTCCTGGTGGGCCTCAAGAACACCCTCATCTACACCGCGCTGGCATTCGTGGTGGGCTTATCAGGCGGCCTCCTGCTCGCGCTGATGAAGCTCTCCTCCTTCCCGCTTTACCGCTGGATCGCCACCGGCTACATCGAGTTCTTCCGCGGTGTGCCTGCCCTGCTGGTCTTCATCGCCTTCGGCTACGGCGTGCCCCTGGCCTTCGGCGTGCAGTGGGACGTCAACATCGTGGTCATGGTGTCCTTGGGCATCGTCGCTTCGGCCTACATCGCTGAAACTCTCCGTGCCGGCCTCCAGGCTGTTCCCAAGGGACAGATGGAAGCCGCCCGGTCCCTTGGCATGCCGCACTGGCGGGCCATGGTCTCGATCGTGATCCCGCAGGCCTTCAAGATCGTCCTGCCTCCGCTGACCAACGAGATCATCCTGCTCACCAAGGACTCGTCCTTGATCTACGTCCTGGGCCTCACGGCGTCCCAGTACGAGCTCACCAAGTTCGGCCGCGACGGCATCTCCAGCCTGGGCGCAGGCCTGACCCCGCTGCTGGTGGCCGGTGCGTTCTACCTCGTGATCACCATCCCCTTGAGCCTCCTTGCCCGGAAGTTCGAAAGCCGCTCTGCGCGGACCAAGCGATAGGACGGACAGTCATGACTAACTCCGCAACAGTCCGCGCTGCGGGCGTGGACATCAAGGACCTCCGCAAGTCGTACGGCAACAACGAGGTCCTCAAGGGCATTTCCCTCACCGTCGAGCCCGGACAGGTGGTCTGCCTGATCGGTCCGTCGGGTTCGGGCAAGTCCACGCTCCTGCGCTGCGTCAACCTGTTGGAGCAGCCCAACGCCGGCACCATCAACGTGGGCAAGTTCGAGGCCACGGACCCGGATGTGGACCTCAACCGCATGCGCCAGAGCGTGGGAATGGTGTTCCAGCACTTCAACCTGTTCCCCCACCTGAGCGTCCTGGACAACTGCACCATCTCGCAGGTCAAGGTCCTCAAGCGGTCCAAGTCCGAGGCCGCAGACGTGGCCCGCCGCAACCTGGAGCGTGTTGGCCTGGGGCACCTTGCGGACCGCTTCCCTGACCAGCTTTCCGGTGGCCAGCAGCAACGCGTTGCCATCGCCCGGGCGTTGTCCATGGATCCGCAGCTGATGCTTTTCGACGAGCCCACGTCCGCCCTGGACCCCGAAACCGTTGGCGATGTCCTGGCCGTCATGCGCAAGCTGGCACAGGAAGGCATGACCATGCTGGTGGTCACGCACGAGATGGGCTTTGCCCGTGAAGTGGCCGACCGCGTGGTGTTCATGGACGGCGGCGTTGTGGTGGAGGAGGGCGTGGCCGAGCAGGTCATCGGCTCCCCCACGCAGCCGCGAACCAAGGAATTCCTGCGCCGCGTCCTGGACCCGACGCACATCGACGTCGTGGAGGACTAATCCCCTTTCAGCGACCAAGGAGGGCGGCATCCGAATCCGGGTGCCGCCCTTTTGTTGTCTAGCCTGCGGTGAGGACCTTGCCCACGGCCGAGTTGATCGCCTCTTTGATGCGGGCATGGAGTCCCCGCAGGCCCGCCCGGTCCACGCGCACTTCCACAATGGTGCGTCCCTTGAGGGGCGCCTTCAGTGCGTCGGCGAGTTCCGCCGTCGTACTTACCGCGCTGTGCCCGACGCCGTAAGCCGCCGCGAGTGCCGCGATGTCCACTGAGTGCGGGGTTCCGAAGAGGCGTTCGACGGCGGTGCCGTAGGCGCCTGAGTCTTCTACGGCCCCGTGCTCCAGCAGGCCGAAGATGGCTCCGCCGGCGTCGTTGAGGACCACGAGGCGCAAGTCCGGAGTGGGTTCGCCCTGGCCGAGGAGGAGCCCGCCGACGTCGTGCAGGAACGTGACATCGCCCAGCAGGACAGTGGTTTCGCGCCCACTTCCCAGGGCAATGCCTGTTGCCGTGGCGAGGGTGCCATCGATCCCGGCGAGGCCACGGTTGGCGTATACGGTGGCAACGGGATCGGACTGGGGCTGGCCCGCGAGGTCCACGTCGCGGATGCCGTTGGACGAGCCGAGCACCAGCTTCCCGCGTGCGTGTGCCCACACGGTTGCTCCTACCGACGGGCCCGTAGCTGTGGGCTCCCCGTTGAGGATGGAATCGAGCGCGTGCTGGGCGGCGGCGCCCGCGAGGAGCCAGGAATCCAGCCAGTCGTCCGAACCGCGGCCCGCGAACTCCGCCAACCCGGGCAGCGTTTCCACGGGCGTTTCGCGGCGCCGGCCTTCTTCGTACCAAGCAACGGGGACGGGTTGGTAGATTACGGATTCGACGCTTTCCCTTGCCAGCAACGCCGAAACCGGCCGGGACAAAGTGGGGCGGCCGAACAAGACGACGCGTTCAATGGGCGTCGGCGATTCGGGACCGAAGTGCTCCAGCAGGAGCCGGTACGGGCCCACGGCGTTGGGGCCGAATCGGGCGTTGGACGATGGCTCCGCCAGCAACGGCAGGCCGTGGGCGCGGGCGAAAGCCTCAGCCACAGGACCGGCGTCGTGCCCGGCGAGGACCACGGTGTTTCGCAGCGGAAGGTCCTGGGACGCAGGCGGCAAATCGAGAGCCTGCGGTCCGGCGTCGTAATGGAAAAGGGCGTGACCCGCGGCCGGCGGCAGCGCATCGCCCGACTCCGGCACCAGCGGATCCCGGAAAGCGAGGTTCAACTGGACCGGGCCGGGCGGAGTGTCCTCGAGTGCGCCCGTGGCCGCGTACAGCGCCGTGGCGACTGCCTTTTGCGGGTTGTCCCCGGCCGCGACGTCGACGGCGAAACGGACGTGGTCGCCGAAAAGGTCCAGTTGGAGCGTGGTCTGGTTAGCCCCGGTACCGCGAAGCTCCTCGGGCCGGTCCGCCGAAACAACGATCAGCGGAACGGCGGCGTGGTTGGCTTCCATCACCGCCGGGAGCAGGTTCCCGACGGCGGTCCCGGACGTGGTCACGACGGCGGCAGGCGCTTCCGTCGCCAGGGCCAGACCCAGTGCCGTGAAAGCCGCATCGCGTTCGTCGATCCGGACGTGGAGGATCACCCGGCCCGTGGCCTCTGCTTCCGCCAGGGCGTAGGCCATGGGCGCCGACCGCGAACCGGGTGCCACCACCACGTGCCGCACACCGCCGTCGAGCAGGGCGGATACCGCAACCCGGGCGGCGCCAATGGATGTCAGAGAGTCCTGGGAAGTCACCGTCCCAGTCTATGGGCGCTCCTTGGGTGCAAAAGCGGCACAAGAGTGAGAGAGCGATCACCGAAAGCGGCCATTCGGTGAGAGAGCGTTGGATACCCACCGACGCTCGTTACCTTTTTCGTAGCCTGTTTCCTGGTGCAGGATATGGGTGTGCTGGCCTGCCGGCTCCGGCATGATTTTGACGCTCTGTCGC
>NZ_JBIRZS010000010.1:0-135681 GCF_044391085.1 Paenarthrobacter sp. NPDC018779
AGCACTAGGCATCCTCGCCATCACATACCCCGAACGCATCGAACCCTACTTGGGCTGAACCCAGACCCCTCATACACAAAAGTATTGACAAGCTCGGTGAGGGTGGTGGTGGGCAGGAGGGCCGCGGCTTGGGACAGACGGCGCCGGGCTTCGCGGATCTCGATCCGCAACCGCGCGCGAAGGAACTCCGCGGCGTTCCGGTACCCGTCATCAAGCACAGAACCCTGGGCCGGGACCCCGGCCACGTCCGTGCCGGCACCAGCACCAACACCACCAGCACCCGGACCAGTGCCAACACCCGTACCAGCACCACTGCCAGCATCAGCCCCCGTACTACCGCTGCTGTTGGTGTTGCTGGTGGTGTAAGGGCCGGCGGTGAGTGGGCTGGTCCCGGCGGGTGCGTCGTCCTCGGTCCATCCGGTCCGCCACCCCGTGGTGCCGCCCAATGCGGGTACGGTGCGGGCGTGTTTGGCTTCTTCGCGGGTTCGTTCCACCGCCTGGGCCGCGACGATTTGCAGGTACTCGATGGAGCGGGCGAGTTCCTCGACCCGGCCAGCGAAATCCGCCGCTTCCTGAAAATCGAACAAACGCGCTGTCGGCAGGGCCGTGTCCCGGAGGGTCTCAAGGGCCGCGGCCCCATCATCCAAAGCATCACTCAAAGAGGCACCCAGACCACCCAGGGAGCCCTCGAGAGGTTCAGAGAAGGCCTGTTTGGAGGGTGCCGATGTTTCCGGCCGAAGATGCTCTGGGGTACCCGGAATCTTTTCCGTGACACTCTTGGCATCAAGCAGCAGCCCGGCAACACCCGAAGTGGCCACGGAACCCGCGTCCGCCACCTCTGCCGCCTCAACCCCACCGCCAATTCCCATAAACCAACCCTGACACCATGCCAACTCCGAAAGAACGTCCCACAACGCCTATGTGGAAAACCTCAGGGACGTTGCGACTCTGCGGCTGCCGGGTCGAGGTCTGCGAGCGTTAGCTGATGCACCGGAGCAGCCGGGAAGGGAAACGTGGACGCCACCGTGAGGCCGGGTCCAACATGCACCAGTTCGCCGGATTCAAGCGGCCGCCAGCCGGGGTTGTGATCCATGGGCTCGGTAGCGAAGAGGACGTGCGGCGAGCCGGCGAGTTCCGTGCTCCGCGAGTGGATTCGTTTGCTTCGGGCGTCCAAAGGAGCAGCGGGAGCGGGCGTGACGGGATCCCGTCGAAGCATGTAAAGCCCGTGCGTCGCCGGGTAGCGCAAAGCCCAGACGTCCGTTGCCGTGGTCAGGATGAAATTGAGGCTGAAGACCGGCAGTTCGGCCGCGATCCAGCTGACTGCCCGGGTTATCCCGCCATGAACGTCTCCGCTGGTGCACCGAACCTCCGCAGTGATGAGTGCGAAGAACCGTTCACTGTCGGTTTGGCCATGCACCAAGTCTGTGACCCCCAGCGAGCGCAGCCGATCGTCGAGCGCCGCCAAGCCGGAAAATGCGCCGTTGTGGGCAAACAGCCGCCCGTCCTGCTCAAACGGGTGAGTGTTGGCCACCGTGAGCGCGCCGGTGCTGGCGTAGCGGACGTGGGCCAGGAACGTGGTGCTCCGGAGCGTCCGTGCATCCCGGGCGAATGCATGGTCCTCCCATGCTGCGAGGGGTCGTTTGGCGACTTTCGGCGTGCCGTCAGGCCCAAAGATCCCAATGCCTGCACCGTCAGGTTCCCGCCGGCTCTGGACGGAAAGGCTGTCCGGCGCGTCCAGGAGCCAAAAGGTGGCGCGCACCGGAAGTGAGCCCGCATGCAGCCCGAAGAGCCGGCACATCCGAGGCCCCTCTCTTTGTAGCGATCATGGCTGCGGGCAAGGTGGCTGGTGGAATCGCTTGTCCAGGGCTCACGCTACCCGCCCATCCTGCGCCGCCCAAGAGCCGGGGGTGTTGCGGCACCGCCATGAATGGGACGATTTTCCTATGGGCCAAGACCACAATGAGAAGCCCTCAGCCTCGGGGGACGACCGGCAATGGCAGGATAGCGACGCCGGTTCGCCCACCACCCAGCAAATGCGCACCGTCGGCCAGCGCCGGCGCGAGGCCGAGCGGAAACTGGACCAGCACCTGGAGGAGGCCAAGCAAAGAGCCGAGGCTCCGGATCCCGACGATCAGAAGACAGAGAGCTGACCGCAGCAAACGCCCGACGGCGGGACGAGGCTCCGCGGGCAGGTCGCCAGGGTGCCACTCGGCCCGGAGTGTAGCCGCCCGACGGCGGGACCCGGCTCCGCGGGCAGGTCGCCAAGGTGCCACTCGGCCCGGAGTGTAGCCGCACGCGCTCACCTCCTGCGTCCCGTATCCCCATCCCGTACCCCGCCGACGGGCGCCTGCTCAGCCCTGCGTTGTTTGCTTGCCAGGTGTGGGCTCGGTGTTCCGGGACATCTCCGCGTCGCCGCCGTGGCCCCCGATCGGCGTGTCACTCCCGGGGGCCTGCCCGTGGTGGAGTTGCAACGCACAGTGGATCAGCGGGAAATGGCTGAAGGCCTGGGGCGTATTGCCGAGCTGCCGTTGCGTCCGCGGATCCCATTCCTCGCTGAGCAGTCCAACATCGTTCCGCAAAGACAAGAGCCGTTCGAACAGTGAAGTGGCCTCGCCCCGCTTGCCGATGCCCAGGAACGCGTCCACCATCCAGAACGAGCACGCCAGGAACACCCCTTCGTCGCCGGGCAGGCCGTCGTGCCCGGACTCGGTCCGGTAGCGGAGAACCAGCCCGTCCTCCGTGAGCCGTTCCTGGATGGCTTCCACCGTGCCAACCATCCGGGAATGATGGTGCGGCAAGAAACCGACCCGGGGGATGAGGAGCAGGCTCGCGTCCAGCTCCTTGCTTCCGTAGGACTGGACGAAAGTGTTGAGGTCCTCGTTGAATCCCTTGGTCATGACCTCCGTGTGGATGGTGGACCTCAAATCCGCCCAACGGCCCCCAGGGCCCGGCAGCCCTGACTTCCGCACGGCTTTGACCATCCGGTCCGCGGCCACCCAGGCCATGACCTTGGAATGCGTGAAATGCCTCCGCGGTCCGCGCATTTCCCAGAGCCCGTTATCGGGCTGATCCCATGCACCTTCGAGGTATTCCATAAGGGCTACCTGGATGTCCCACGAACTGTCCACCGTCCCTGCGGGCGAAGCCGCCCGTGTCAGGGACAGGCCGTCCAGGACTTCACCCCACACGTCCAACTGCAACTGCGGCGCGGCGGCGTTGCCAATGCGTACCGGCGTCGAGCCTTCGTAACCACCCAACCAAGGCAGGTCCATTTCCGGAAGCCGCCTGGCGCCGTCGAGCCCGTACACAATCTGCAGGTCGGCAGGATCTCCGGCGATGGCGCGCAGCAGCCAGTCCCGCCACGCCGAGGCCTCTTCGGTGTATCCGGCGGCGAGCAACGACTGGAGTGTTAAGGTGGCATCCCGCAGCCAGCAGTAGCGGTAGTCCCAGTTCCGGGGGCCGCCGATTTGCTCCGGCAAGGAGGTTGTTGCTGCCGCGACGATCCCTCCGGTGGGGGCGTAGGTCAGGGCCTTGAGCGTGATCAGGGACCGCTCCACCGGCTCCTTGTATTTGCCGGTGATTTCGCTGCGGTCGATCCACTCACGCCAGAAAGAGGTGGTGTTGGCGAGCGCGCGAGCGGGGTCGATGCGCCGCGGCTCTGGCTCGTGGCTGGGCGCCCAACGCAGCACGAACGGGACCCGCTGGCCGGCTTTGACGGTGAATTCGCTGATGGTGCGGTTGTCGCGTCCCTCCAAGGGCGCGTGCGTGGTGATGTAGGCGGAGTCCGGCCCTGCCACGGCGCTGATTCCCTGCCCGTGTTTGCGCACCCACGGCACCACCCGGCCGTAGTCGAAGCGGAGCACCAGCTCCATTTTCATGTCCACTTCGCCGCTGATCCCCTCGACGATCCGGACCAGGTCCACGGCGTCGTCGCGCACGGGCATGAAGTCGATGACGCGGACGCTGCCACCTTCCACGTCCCATTCTGTCTCCAGTACCAGGGTGTCCTCCCGGTACTGCCTCCGGGTGCAGTTGCCGCCGTTGGCGGGGTCGGGGTTGGCCGGGGCGAGGAGCCAGCGGCCCGCTTCCGGATCGGCGAGCAACGCGGCGAAGCACGCGGGCGAATCGAACCGGGGGAGGCACATCCAGTCGATGGATCCGTTGCGGCCCACCAGGGCGGCGGTGTGGAGGTCGCCTATGAGTGCGTAGTCCTCGATTCTCGCCATTTCAGCTCCTTTGCGTTCGGACAGGCTGGACTAAGCCCGACGCTACCCGTAGTTTCTGTGCTTTGCGTACAAGGCGCTGCTTTACCTGTACACCACCCCTGTGTTCTGGAAGCATCGATTCCAGGAGGAGCCATGGCTGGAGAAAAACCCGTCCTCGTTGTTGGCGCCACTGGATACCTGGGTAGCCAGGTGGTGGATCAGTTGCTCGAACGCGGCAAGCCCGTCCGCGCGCTGGTGCGCGACACATCGGATCCGTCCAAGCTTCAAGCCAAGGGCGTGGAGATCGCCCGCGGCGACATGCTCGACGTCGGGTCGCTCATCCGGGCGATGACCGGCGTGGATGCCGTGATCTCGACGGCTGCCGGCTACACCAGGAATGACAAGAACGCCGAGGCGATCGACACTTTCGGCAACAACAACCTGGCCGTTGCCGCGAACCATGCGGGAATCCGCCGGTTCGTCCTGATCAGCATCCTCACCAGCGACCAAACCCCGCAGGTTCCGCACTTTTGGCACAAGAAACTCGCCGAGGACAAGCTGGAGGAGCTGGGTGTCCCATTCGTCGCGCTGCGACCGGGAGCCTTCTTCGACCAGATCGCGGGCATGCGTGGCGATCCCTTCCAGAAGGGCCGCATCATGTGGTTCGGCCGCAAGGACGTTCCGCTGACGTTCGTCCTGGCCAGCGACCTCGCACAGTACCTCGCCGCCGCAGTCGACGCCGATATCGCCAGCGGGGAGCGCGTCGACATCGGCTGGACCAGGCCCGTGAGCATGCTCGAGGCAGCTGGTTTGTTGTCCAGGCACACCGGAAAAACGCCGGGCATTCCCGAAACGAGGCGGACAGCGCCCGGAACGCCGGACGCCGGGGGCCGGGTTACCAAGGAAGCTGACGCAGTGGACATCAAGGTGACATCGATTCCGACGCCGGTACTCCAGTTCGCGGGCAAGGTCACGTCCCGCTTCGCGCCGCTGGTGGGGGATATGGCAAGCATGTCTGCCTGGTTCGAGACGGGCCGTTACGTCGCCCATACCTCGCGCCAGGCCGAAGTTTTTGGTACCGTGCCCACTCCGGAGGAAGCGATCGCCCGGTTCGCCGCACGGTATGGGCGCTGAACCGTTCCCGAAGATCCGGGCGGCGGGGACTGTGATCCCCACACGGACAATGACGGCCACAAACTCTGGCTTCATCCCCAGTTGATAAGTAGGCTGATCATATCCGGTCGGCCAGTGGTTCCCCCTTGGGCCGAACGCCACACAGAGGAGCACATCATGAGAATAGGTTCTTCCATAGCCCTGATAGCCATCGGAGCGATCCTCGCCTTTGCCCTGGCTCCAGGGCTGATCCCCTTCATGGACCAAGTCCTGATCGGCTACATCCTGATGGCCGTAGGAGTCCTCGGCCTGATCATCTCCATCATCATGTCCAGCAGGACCCGCCATACCGTGGTGGAGCGGCGCACCGCCCCGGACACCATCGTTGAACGGCGCCCCGAAGTCTGACGTTCGCACCGGCCGGTTAGCGGCGGTGTCATTGCGGAGGTGGCGGTAACGCTGGGTGTTGCGGTTGATGCGCGCCGTCACCTGCGGCCTGGCAGTGACTGACGAAAGCAGTAAGCACGACGGCGGCAGCCCCGCCGTCGTGCGCTTTTTGACCGCGTAGGCTGCTGTTATGGAGAAGTCTTTCGACATTGAACGTGTGAACCAGGACGAATACGCAGTGCGCTGGGCCGCCGAGGGGCAGACGGGTGAATCCGTGGTCCGGGTCACCCCGGACTTCCTCGCCGAGATTGGCTTGGACGGCTTCGACCAGCAGTCCGTGGTGGAGGAGACCGCCAACTTCATGGCCGAGCACCAACCCGTGATCGACTTCCCCCTGACAGTGGATCTTGAGGAGATCGCTGCCGCCTACGACGATTACGCCGACAAACTCCGCAGCCGCCTCCAGGCCGGCTAAGTCCCAGCCGAAAGGTGCCTAGCCGGCGACCTCTGCGGTGAGGCGCTCGCCGTTGTAGAACTCAAGATCCCAGCCATCCACCGGGTGGTGGTGTGCCAGGTTCAGCGCCGCATTCTGGACGCTGTCCAGGGTGCGGCCGATGGCGCGGTTGAGGGTGAGCCGGATCAACGTCCCGTGGCTCACCACCAGCACGCGCTGGCCTGCGAATTCGCGGGCGAGTTCTTCAAGGGCCGCCGTTCCGCGCGTTGCGGCGTCATGGTCGCTCTCGCCACCGCGGAAGCCTCCGGGGATGCGCAGGGCTTCCAGTTCGGGTCCGGCCTGCAGGCCTTCGGCGGGTCCGAAGCTGCGCTCGATCAGCCCGGGAACGCGGCGTGCCACTGTCAGGCCCAGTCCTTCCGCGATCAGGTCGGCAGTCTCGGCCGCCCGGCTCAGGGGCGAGGAAACAATCGTGTCCCACTCGTAGCCGGACAGCACGTCAACGGCGTCGCGGGCCTGCTGCCGGCCGATCTCATTGAGGGGAATGTCCGTGGCCCCCTGCAACCTGCGCTCGGCGTTCCAGTCGGTCTGGCCATGGCGGACGAGGGCAAAAGTTGTGAGGGTCATGCCTCCCATTTTGCCTTGCCCCCACGTCCGCCGCAGTTTCCTGCGCCACATGGAGCAATTTAGGCGCTGCCCCAACTCCATCCTGGCGCGGCAGGCTGATGCCCTCCAGTGATTGGAGTCCTGCACCCAGGTGAGGGGGGTTGTCCGGCAGGTTGCCCTCATCCGACAATAATAAGTATCCTGATTACCAATCTGGAGAAACCGGATAATGCTGTTCTGACGCAGGATTTGCTCGAGCTGCACGGCGCTGACCCCGGAAGGTTGGCCCGAGCGGCTACCGTGAAAGTTTGATCGACGGCGTTGCCTGGTAGTGGTGGACAGTTGGTAGGTCCAAGGCACCCAGGTGCGCCCGGAGGGCGTGACAATTGGTGGGCACTAACGACGAAGCCGTGCTTTCGGAGTCCGGTGAAGGATTACTGGACGGGCGCTACCAGTTGGGCAGGATCCTTGGCAGGGGTGCCATGTCCACCGTGTATCAGGCGCGGGACGTGAGGCTCGGGCGCGACGTGGCGGTCAAGCTCTTCCTGCCCGGATCGGGCGATGAATCGTTCCGCGTTCGCCAGCAGACGGAAATGCGGCTGCTCGCGGCCTTTGACCATCCGGGACTGGTCCGCGCTTTCGATGCCGGCGTGGATGCACGCAACAATGACGAGCGGGCCTATCTGGTCATGGAGCTCGCCGAGGGCCGGGACCTGCGCGCCACCCTGGCCGAAGGTGCCATGAAGGTCAACGATGTCTCCGCGATTGGTCTCCGCCTGGCCGGTGCCTTGGCACAGGTCCATCGGCAAGGCGTGATCCACCGCGATATCAAGCCAGCGAACATCCTGGTTTCGGAGGGCTCGGAGACGGCGCGGTCCGTGAAACTGGCCGATTTCGGCGTCGCGCTGGTCATGTCGGAAAGTCGCCTGACGGCAACCGGACTCACCCTGGGAACAGCGCAATACCTCAGCCCGGAACAGGCACAAGGTCTCCATCTGACTCCCGCCAGTGACATCTACTCGCTGGGGCTGGTCCTGCTGGAATGCCTCACCGGCAAGGCGGAGTACCCCGGCACGCCGGTGGAAAGTGCCGCTGCAAGGCTCCACCGCGCGCCGGAGGTTCCCCTGAGTGTTCCGGAGAAACTCCGCACGCTCCTAAAGGCCATGACGGACATGGACCCCGAGCGGCGTCCCGGAGCGTCGGATGTGGAGGCGGTCCTGAGCAGCCCCCGGCGTAAGTTCGCCGCTGGCCGGACGGCCCTCCTGCAGCCTGTTCCCCAGCCTGCGCCCCGTGCCATTTCACCGCGTGCCATGTCCCGGAGGGATACCCCACGGAAGACCAGGCGAAGGCTCCTCGGTGGCGTAGCCGTTGCCGCTGCCGGGATCCCTGTGGCCGTGGCACTCCTCCTCCACGGAGGTGCCGTTACCGGTACGCCCGAGCCTTCACGGACGGCCGATCCTGCCATCTCCGTCAGTGAGCGCCAGCCCGGCATTCCCGTGGATCCGGCCAGCACCACCCGGGCAGACGCGGTACCTGCAGCCAACGTCGAGCCTGTGCAGGAGCCCGTCCAGCCAGTCCACGCCAACCTGCCGGCACAGCCAGACCCGGCTCCGGCCACCACCTCGGGCGCGGTGGGCGGCGCCAACGGCAGGGACCTCGCGAGCGTCAAGAGTGACGGTAAGAGCGACAGCAAGGGCGATAAGAAGGCCCCCAAGGACAAGGGCAACGACGACCGGTAGTAAGTCCGCAGCAGCCGCCGACTGCCGGTCCGCAAACGCACGACGGCGGGAGGTCGCCGTCGTGGGTGACCCGGCGCTGACCCGCTAAAGTCCAGCCGGGAAGCTGACGGATACCGTGAGTCCGCCGCCGGGGGTTTCCGAGAGCGTGAGGTCCCCGCCGTGGGCTTTGGCGATGCTGCTGCACGTGGCCAGGCCGAGTCCTGAGCCGGCGCCGTCGCCCGGCCTCCGGAGCCGCACCAACGGTTCCAGGACCTTGGTGCGATCCTCCGGGGCGACGCCCTTGCCGTTGTCCGCCACGTAGACCGTTGCGCCGTGGTAGTTGGCAACCCCGCTGATGCTGATGCTGAGATCGCGCTCCGGGCTGCGGTAGTTCATGGCGTTCGTGAGCAGGTTCTGAAGCAAGGTCCGGAGTTGTCCGCGATCGGCATAGACGGCCAGGTCCTGGACGTCCAGGATGCCGTCGTCGTCGATTCCGAGGTCCCGGGCAACCTCACCGGCCACCTCCCGGAGCGAGGAGTACGACGGCTGGATGCCCCCGCCAACGCGGGAGTAGCTCAGCACGTCTTCCAGCATCGCGAGCATCCGGCGGCCGCTTGCGCCGATCTTGTCCAGGTATTTGGCCGTGCTGGTGCCGGTCTGGACGTCGGGATCGTCCTCCACGAGTTCCACGTACCCCAGGATGGTGGTCAGTGGAATCCGGAGGTCGTGGCTGACCCGGCCCGCGAATCCGGCGAGCTTGGCGTTGCTGTCGCGCAACTCGGCGTAGGTGCGGTCCAGTTGGGCGGTCCGGTGCTGGAGTTCGAGCAGTTCCACCACTTGGCGGGCCAGGACCTCGAGCATGCCCACTTGTTCCGGCCGAAGCTCCTGGGGTTTGTCGGAGAAGACGCAGAGCGTGCCGGGGACGAAGCCCGAGTCGGTTTGGAGCGGGACGGACGCGTAGAAGCGGACGTTGCCGATCTCGCCTGTGACAAAAGGACTGTCCGCAAAGCGGGGGTCCAGGGTGGCATCCGGAACCACCGTTTTTTCGCGCGAGAGGAAGACCTTGGCGCACATGGAATCTTCGCGGGAGCAGACGCCCGGGTCAACGCCCCACGCTCCCACCTGGTGCTGATACTCGGCGCTGATGATGTTGACTACGCCGAAGGGGGCTCCGCACAGTTCCGTGGCGAGCCGGACGAGGTTCTGCAGCGCGCTCAGTACGGCTGTGTTGGGCAGAAGGGGCGAATCCAACGACGGGTCAAGGCCATATTCACGCAGGGTCAGGTCCCGGCTGACCTCGTCCGTGAATGCGAGCTGTCCCTGACCACGCGCCATCTGAGTCTGTCCCCCCAAGCTTCATTAGGATTCCATGCTGATGATACCCGCCGGTGGGAGCGCCCTCTTGTCATGCCGTGGTGCGCAAAACCCGAGCAGGATTCAAGAAGCGGGCCCCTGGGCGGCGGACGTAGGGTGAAGCCAACACAGAAAATCCACACCCCAGGAGGACACATGCCGTACACCGTAGACTTCCACAACGTTTCCACCGTCGGGCTGGAATCATCCCCGGTAGCAGACGCCTTGGCAGGACTGAGGGCAAACGAAGCACGGTACTTCAAGAACAAGTACGATCACGTCTTTACCGTGGTGCCCGCGGCGGAGTCGCCGGAGATCGTCGACTACGTGAACCGGGTGCTCAAGGAGCGGGACCTCGTGATCCAGTCGCAGCCATTGGAAGTGACCTCGTTCGAAGTGGAGGGCACCCGCTGGACCTACGTGTTCTACGAATCCGGGCTGTCCATCAACGTGCTCTATGGCCTGGAGGAAGGTTCCAAGCGGGCGGTAGGCTTCAAGCTCTCCCAAGGCATGGAGGTACCGGAAGAACTGGCGGCCAACTTCAAGTTCGCACGGCAGAAGTCCAAGCTGGCCGGCGAAATCCGCGGCTCGTTCTTCGTGATCAAGGGTGAGTACTAGCACTCACTACCCGGCGATCACCATTCAAACGGTCATATTCGATCAGTTATGATCGCCCCATGCTTGCTGCCGAACGCGACCAACGCATCCTCACCCTCGCCCGCCGCGATGGCCGGGTGGTCACCACGGGCCTGGCCAGGGAGCTGGGCATTTCCGAGATCACGGCCAGGCGTGCCATCAACAACCTCGCCGCGGCCGGTTTGTTGGTCCGTGTCCACGGCGGGGCAACCTTGCCGGGCCGCTTGGCCACCCCGGCGGATGGTTCCATCACCGGGCTGGTGGTGCCGACGTCGGACTATTACTACGCCAAGGTGATTGCGGGGGCGGAGAGCGTCGCAGCCCAACTGGGCACGCGGCTGGTCCTGGGCGTCACCCACTATGACCGGGAAACCGAGCAGGAGCGCGTGCGGAGGCTGGTGGGCCTGGGCGTCCGCGGCGTAGTGGTGGCCACCAGTACCTACGAACCCACAGCTACGGACACCGGTGCGTGGCTGGACTCGCTGGAGGTACCGGTGGTCCTCATGGAACGGTCCATCACCTACCCGCAAACAGCCCGTGAATACGACACCGTCCGCACCGATCATGCCCACGGCGGGGTGGTGGCAGTCCGACACCTCGCCGCCTTGGGCCACCGGTCCATCGGCCTCGCCCTCCGCAGGGAAACCCCGACGGCGGCCTTCCTCACGTCGGGATACCGGGACACCGTGGAGGCGCTGGGGCTCGACGGCGACGCACCCTTCCGTGCGCTGCCGGACCTTGGCAGGGACCCGGCTGGTGCGGACGTGGTGCTCAATCTGTTCCTCGACGACTGCCTGGCCGCGGGAACACGGGCCGCCATTGTGCACGTGGACGCCCACGCGTCCCGCCTTGTGGAACTGGCCACCGCCCGCGGACTCCGGGTACCCGAAGACCTCTCCATCGTGGCGTACGACGACGAAGTGGCCGCGTTCTCCATGGTGCCGTTGACCGCCGTCGCACCTCCCAAGCAGGCGGTGGGCGCCGCGGCGATGCGCCTCCTCCAGTCGCGGGTGCAAAGCCTCGCCGACGGCAGTGAGTTGCCCGTCCAGCACTTGTCCCTGCTGCCGGGGCTGGCAGTGCGGAGTTCCACTACGACGTACCGCAGATGACCGATAATGATCGATTGCGCACCCGTTCGTTGACCCTTCCGGGGCGTCCACCAACAATGAGGGGATGCATGCGCTCAGCTACGACTACTCGCCCTGGACCTTCTGGAACAACGCCTCAGCGGAGGAACACCAAGCCCAAATCGAGCACCAGAAGGCCCTGGCCCAGCGCGAGGGCGTGACCATCGGCGAGCGCGCGTTCCTGTCCCCGCTTGCCAATGTGGACCCGGAGACGTTCGCCATCGGCCCGGATTCGTATGTTGCCGCCCACGCCTACGTCACGGGCGAAGTGTCCATGGGGGAGAACTGCACCATCAACGCCTTCACGGTGGTGCGGGGTGCCGTGACCATGGGCAATGCTGTGCGGATCGGCGCGCACACCTCCATCCTGGGCTTCAACCACTCCATGGACCCCGCCCAGCCAGTCTTCAGGCAACCGCTCAGCAGCAAGGGCATCGTGATCGGGGACGATGTGTGGGTCGGTTCCAACGTGGTGGTCCTGGACGGCGTCACCGTGGGATCGCACGCAGTCCTCGCAGCAGGGGCCGTGGTGACCAAGGACGTGCCGGAATGGTCCGTGGTGGGCGGGAACCCGGCCCGGCAGCTACGGGACCGCCGGGATGGTGCGGCAGGTTCCCCTGCGAGTGCCCGTCCGGAGGCTGGTTTGGTCCCTGCCGTTGCGGGTCCGGACGATGGTTTGGTGCCGGTCATCGCTGGTCCGGAGGCTGGCTTGGTACCCGCCGTCGCTGGTCCGGAGGCTGGCTTGGTACCCGCCGTCGCGGGTCCCGCCGCGGTCAGCGCCAACGACGGCGGCCTCCGCTCCAGGCTCGCCGCGTTCGCTGACGCGGCACGCGCCCAAGCGACGGACGTCTTGGCCCGGTGCTGGGTAGGTGAAGACGGCGGGTACTTCGTTGACCGGCCGGGTGCTCTCCGCACGGTACGCGCCCAGTGCGATGCCGTGGAGATCGCGGACTTGTTGCACGGTTCGGCGCCCCCACAACTGCCGGCTTCCGAGCAGGCCCTTCGGCTGGCCGGGCTGCAGGATCCGGTGACGGGGCTGGTTCCCGAATTCGGGGCACAACCGGACGCCTCCCTTGAGTTCGGAAAGGGTCCGGCCACCTACCACGTGTTGTCCGTCGGCTACGCCCTGGACCTTCTGGGCAGCGGTTTCCCACACCCCATCCACGCCGTGGCAAACACCTCCGCCGCTGATTTGGTAGTGGCCCTGGACGCCCTTCCGTGGCGCAAGGAAGCGTGGGAGTCCGGGGCGTGGGTGGATGCGTGGGGAACAGCGGCGTACTGGAACCTTGCCCGGCAACACCGCCTGGCTCCCGCGGCCGCCGGATTCAGCCGGCTGGACCCACTCAGCAGGGTCAACCCCCACAGCGCCGGGTCCGTGGAAGCCTTGTTCGGCTGGCTGCTGGCCCGGGTGAATCCAGCCAGTGGAACCTGGGGAACGCCGGCACATGACACCCGCCTCAAAGTGGTGAACGGCTACTACCGGCTCACCAGAGGCACGTTCGCCCAGTTTGGCCTCCCTGTTCCGCACGTGGAGAACCTCGTGGACACGGTCCTGGAACAGGGAGCCGATCCTCGGTACTTCGCCCCCGGCACCCAAAATGCCTGCAACGTGCTGGATGTGGTCCATCCGCTGTGGCTGGCCTCCAAGCAAACCACCTATCGTGCCGGTGACGGGAAAGCGTGGGCCACCCGCCAACTGGAGCAGGCGCTCGGGTGGTGGCATCCCGGCGAGGGCATGGCCTTCAGCGCTTCGCCGGACAGCGGCGTGCAGCACTTGCCAACATTGCAGGGCACCGAGATGTGGCTGGCCATCATCTGGTACCTCGCTGACATGGCCGGCCATGCCGAGGCGCTGGGCTACCGGCCACGTGGCGTGCACAGGCCAGAGCCGGCGTTTTCACTGCCGCGGCTGTGACAGCCCATCCACCTGGGACGCAACGGGCTGGGAAGCAACGGGCCCGGCCAGGAGGCCAATGCCGGGAGTTGCCCTGAGGGCGTTGCTTGCCCTGTCCGCGACAACCTGCGCCTCGGTACCGGAATCCAGGATGGTGTTGCGTGTGGACGCGGGATCCACCATGACGGTTGTGACGTCCAAGCCGTCGCTGCCTTTGGCCGCCAACAAGGCGTCCACCTGGGCTTCGAAGCAGGACTCACTCGAGGTGGCATGGACATCCTTCGCCACCACGTGGTTGGTGGAGACGAAGTTGCCGGTTCCCTCCTTCAGCCGAATGGCCACCGGGGTTGCGCCCCGCGGTTTGATGCTGTCCGACCCGACGATCAGCGAAAAGTGGTTTGCAATAAGTGAGTTGTCGCTGCCGTCCACGCTGAGCAGTCCATACACGTCGTCAAGGCCGTTGTCGGTGCCGAAGAAGGGCGCCCACGGCTCGTGGTCGCGGAGGAAATGGTTGGTGGCAACAAGGTTTTCGGAACTGTTCGATCCCAGGACCACCATCCCCGGATAGAACGAGTGCAGCCGGTTGTTGGAGATATTGGAGCGCGTGACGCCTTCCAAGTGGATGCTGCTGGCACCGCGTGGGAAGACGTTGTTGGCAGTGACCAGGAGTCCGCCGTGGTTCTCGGCATAGATCGAATGGCCCTTGAAACCTGCTCCGATCAGATTGTCGGTGATCTTCGAGGCCTGTCCCCAGCCACGCAGTTCGATGCAGCTGCCGCATTCTGCGATGAAGTTGTCGTGGATGGACAGGGCATCTGCGTTGTGGATGGTCAGGGCGTTCTCAAGGTAGATGAAACCCATTCCGTTGAAACGGAAGGAGTCATTGGCACTGGCCACGAAAACGCCGGTCTTGCCGTTGGAGTACGTGTTTTCGGCTGGCAGTTGGGAGCCATCCGCGGTGAAGTGCAGGCCATCGATGCAGAAGTTGGTGAACTCCACGGAGCTGATGCGCGGGCTGCCCTCCCGTTTGATGAGGAAGGCCGCTCCCTCGGCTTGCCCGGCGTCGGAGCCGACGGAAAGGTCAACCAGGATCCGGCTCCCGCCGGGCCAGAGCTCGTGCAAGCCGGGCCATTCTTCCTGCGGCACGTTGTACCGGATGCTGGACGACGTGAAGCCATGCCCCGAGCCCTGGATTTTCAGGAAGCTGATGTCGATCAGCACCTGGGTCCGCAGGCGGTAGTCCCCCGGCGGCAAGTAAATAACGCCACCCGGCTTGCCGCCGTCGTTCGCGTCGGTGTCCGCTTGCCGTTCCTTGATGTCGGCGATGATGCTGTTGATGACTTCGCCAATGTCCTCGGCCGGGTTGCCGACGGGCCAGGTGGTGACGTCGTAGAAGTTGTTGCTGGTCATGGCGTGTTACCTCTGTGTGGTGGTCTGGGAGTATGTGGAGCTACTGGGCAGAGGGTTGGATTTCCGGGAGTCCTGCCTGCAACTCTGCCAGCGTGGGCGGGTTGGCACCCGCCCTGCGTACGGTGATTGCCGCCGCCTTGGTTGCCATATGGCCCAAGGATTCCAGGGCTTTGGGCGTCAAACCTGCACCGCCGTGCTGGAGGAGTCCGTAGATCAGCGCGGACATGTAGGAGTCTCCCGCACCGATGGTGTCTGCCACTGCCGACCTCACTGACGGAACAACGATTGTTGCCTCTCGCGTCGACAGCACGGAGCCCTCCGATCCCCTGGTAACCACCACCAGGCCCGCACCGCATTCAAGGATCCGCTGGAGCACGTCTTCCAGCGAGAGGCCTGGATAGAGCCATAGTGCGTCTTCATCGCTGAGTTTGACGACGTCCGTGAAGGGGATGAGATCTTCAAAGCTGATTCTGGCCTCCGCCTGGCTGCCCAGCAAGGCGGGGCGGATGTTTGGGTCGAAGGTGATGACGCAGCGCTTGTGCGCGTGCAGGAGCAGCTCCTTGACCTTTGTGGCGCCCGGCTCAAGGAAAGCCGCGATCGAGCCGGTATGCAGGATTTTGGGAAGGCCGGTTGGAGCCGCCAGGGGCAGGTCCCAGGCGATGTCGAAGTCATAGAGTGCCGAACCGTCGGGCGCCAGGGTGGCGGTCGCCGTCGCGGTCTTGCCCGGTCGCTTGGAACCGGAGAGGAGGTTGACGCCGGCGCCATGGAGGTGTTGCTCGATCGCGGCGGCGTAGTGGTCCTCGCCCAGGGAGGTGAGCAGGCCGGTCGGTACCCCCAAACGCGCCAACCCGTAGGCGACGTTGGCGGGCGAGCCGCCCGGGTGTTCCACGGAGCCCTGCGGCGAGACGACGATGTCCATGAGCGCCTCGCCAACAACAACCACGTCCGGTGTCTGCTGGATGGTGTGCATTGCGGTTTCTCCTTTAGGCGTGTGCCGAGACGGTGAGCTTCAGGACCGTTGCCGTGCCGCCCTCCACCACCAGCCGGTTCCCGGTTTGTCCGGGGTGGGGGAAGACAAGGTCCGTCAGGACGGCGGTTCCATCCTGGGCGAAGACTTCCACGGAAGCGTGGTCCACCACCACGAGGAGCTTCAGCACGCCATCCACGGGAGCCACTGGAACTGATTCCACGGAGGCGAATTTCGCGTGGAATCCGGTGTCGCCTGATTGCGTGCGGTCAAGCGTGAGCCGGGCAGTGGCCGCGTCGTAGCGCAGCACCGTGCCGAGGGAGCGGTCGCTGCTCTCCAGGAGCGTGAGTCCCAGGCGTTCCGCGGTTCCGAGGAGTATCTCGGCCTCGATCACTTGGGCGCGGCCTGGTAGGGCGTCCGGCAGTTTGAGTGATGAATCCGCCAGTTCCAAGGGACCCTCGGTCCAGGGGAGCCCGCGGTCCTTGAACGCGGGCAACACGGGTTGTTGGACCAGGCGCGGGACGCCGCCGACGCCCGAGAGCCGCAGTTCCCGGGCCAAGGTCATGGAGGAACGCCACGGGGAGGTTGGCAGGTGGTTGGCGTAGTCCCAGTTGTTCATCCACCCGATGATGATCCGGCGGCCGTCCGGGGCGTTGCTGAAGGAGACGGACGCGTAGCAGTCACGTCCCCAGTCCAGCCACAGGCTTTGCTGCAGGGCCTTTGCCCGGGCGGAAGGGTCACGGAGGGACGCCAGTCCGGAAGGCGCCACCAGCGAATCGGCGTCCGCAACGAAGCTCACGCCGTCGAAATCTCCCACGAAGTACTGCCCTCCGGAACCTCCCGCCACCGCGCCGGGATTGACGTTCACAATCAACACCCATTTGACGTTGCCCGGGTGCCCATCCACGGGAAGGGGAAAGAGGTCAGGGCATTCCCACTCGCCTTCGTCGGCGTTGGCCGGCCCGAAGTCACTGAGGAAGTCCCAGGACTTGAGGTCCTCGGAGCGGTAGAGGACCACTTTTTGCTGCTGGGCCTCGACGGCGGCCATCACCCAATAGGTGCCGGCTTCGCCTTCGTAGCGGAAGACTTTGGGGTCGCGGAAGTGCGCCGAGTTACGGGTCAGGACGGGATTGCCGCTGTACTTTCGCCACGTCATTCCGCCGTCCGTGCTGTACGCGAGGGACTGTGCCTGGGTGCCGCTGTGCGCCGAGGTGTCCTTGAAGGCGCTCGTGTAGACCGCCACCAGGGCCGGTGCTGCTGTCGAGCCGAAACCCGAGGTGTTGCCGTGGTCCACTACTACGCTGCCGGAGAAGATGTCCTCCGTGGAGTCACAGGCAATGGCCACAGGGTGTTCGGTCCAGTGCAGCAGATCGGGCGAGGTGGCATGGCCCCAGGACATGTTGCCCCAGACATTTCCGTAGGGATTGTTCTGGAAAAAGAGGTGGTAGAGGCCGTTGTGAAAAACCAGGCCATTGGGGTCGTTCAGCCAGGTATCCGCTGCCGTGAAATGGATGGCGGGCCGGAACCAGGGAGTGGCCGCCGGGGCTGTTTCCGGGCGTACGGCATCAAGGCTACTGGACATGGTGTGCGTTCCTTTTAGGACGGTGAAGGGTTCGGGTGGGGCTTACCGTGGGGCCGCGATGGATTCGCGCCGGACCAGGGGGCAGCCCAGGACTGTGGGGTGGAGGGCCATCGGGGCAAGGTCTGTCTTTCCCTCGATGGCGTCAATCAGGTGCTCTGTGGCCCAGGCACCCATTTCGTAGTGCGGAAGGGCCACAGTGGTGAGGCCCGGGTACAGGTTGGCCGCGATGAGTTCCTGGTCATCGAAGCCCACCACGGAGAGGTCCCCCGGAATGTTCAGGCCCAACTCTGCGGCGGCACGGTAGGCGCCCATCGCCATCCGGTCGTTGTAACAGAACAAGCCCGTGGGCCGGTCCTCCCGGGACAGGATCCGCTTGGCGGCCTCATAGCCGCCCTGCACTTCGGAAACCTCCGACTCGACAGGTGCCGCGCCGCCGTCGAGCCCTGCCTCCGAAAGCGTGGACCTGAAAGCGTGGAGGCGCTCGCGGGTAGCGGGAACATCATCGGTGTTGTTGATGAAGCCCACATGGGTATGGCCCGCGGCAAGCAACGCTCCGACGGCAGCCCGTGCGCCGCCGTCCTCGTCCGGGATCACTGCCGTGATGTTTCCTCCGGTGGCCACAGAGTCCACCAGGACCGAGGGAACGCTGCCGAGGTTGGACGGCAGTTCCACGTTCCGGTGGTACATGGTGGCGTACAGGATGCCGTCCACGCGGCGCTCCAGGAGGGCCTGGACATCAGCTTGCCGTGACTCGAGGCTGGCCGACCCCGGAGTGTTGATGATCATGAGGTTGTACCCGCGGGCCTTCGCGGCTTCGTCCGCGCCGAGGATGATCCGCCCCGCGTGCGGTGTGGTGGCGATTTCCTCGCTGACCAACCCCAGCATGCCTGTTCGTTGCGTCCGCAGTGCCTGGGCCAGCCGGTTGGGGCCATAGCCGAGCTCCTCGGCAACGGACCGCACCTTGTCCCTGGTTTCAGGGCTGACCCGGGCGTAGGAGACCTCGTTGAGCACATGGGAGACGGTAGTAACGGACACACCGGCAGCGACGGCCACATCCTTGATACCGATGTTCTTGTTGCTCATCTGTCTTCCACGTCCTTATGGTTTGCGATGCCCGGGAGGGGCTATCAGTAGGCTACTCGGTGATGCCGGAGCTGATGTTGCCGGCTAACCCTTGACCGCGCCGAGCGTCATGCCCGCCACGATCTTGCGTTGCAGGAGAAGGGTCAGCAGGATCACCGGGATGGAATAGACCGCCGCGAGGGCTGTCATTGAACCCCAGTCCAGGCCGAACTGCGTCTGGAAGTTCGCGATCACCACGGGCGTGGTCTGCGAACGGATGGCCGTCATGAGCAGTGCGAACAGGAACTCGTTCCAGGACGCCAGGAAGGCAAAGATGGCCGTCACTGCGATGCCGCCGGACACCACCGGGATCACCACCCGCCAGAGCGCGCCGAGCCTGCTGCAGCCATCAACGGTTGCCGCTTCTTCCAGGTCCCGCGGAACGGCCTCGAAGAAGCTGGACATGAGCCAGATGGACAGCGGCAGCGAGATGGTGGTGTGGGCAATGGACAGTGCAATGGGCGTGTCCGCAAGGCCAATCGAAGCCATCATTGACGCCAGCGGAATGCCGATGGCCACCGGCGGCACCATGCGCGTCACCAGTGCGGCCATGATGAACACCCTGCCGCTGGGGGTCTTGTAGCGGGTGATGCCGTACGCCGCGGGGACAGCCAATACCAGGGAGAGCAGGGTGCTGATCACCGCAGTCTGGATGGAGTTGATGAACGACGCCACCACTCCGCCCCTGCCCAGCGCGTTGATGTAGTTCTCCAGTGTCCATTCCTTCGGGAGGATGGTGGGCGGGACCGCGATGGTATCGATCGGCGTCTTGAAGGACGTGAACAGCAAGTACAGGAACGGGAAACCATACAGCACCATCGCAGCTGCCAACAGGATCCAGAGGATGGTCCGGGTGCTCCGGCGTCCGGCTTCGAGCCCTTCGCGGTTGACTCCGCGGCGCCTGCGTGGCGGCCGGGCATCGGAAGCGTTCGACGCCGGCACTCGCGGCCCGCTGTGTTCGGCAACAACGTTGGGGTGCTTTGCCGCCGCGAGCCGGAGGGCGATGCCTGTTCCGCGCTCCGGTGAGGCGGAAGCGGTACCCGTCCTGCCGCCGTCGTACGTGGATTCTGCGGTGCTCATCAGCTGTCCTTTCCTGGCCGCCAAATGGTGGCCACCGCGAAGAAGGCGACGGCGAGCATCGCGATGAGGTAGATGGTGCCCATGGCGCTCGCGAGGCCCGGATCGCCGAAGCGGATCATGGTG
The DNA here is from genome assembly GCF_044391085.1 of Paenarthrobacter sp. NPDC018779. Lineage (NCBI taxonomy): Bacteria > Bacillati > Actinomycetota > Actinomycetes > Micrococcales > Micrococcaceae > Paenarthrobacter > Paenarthrobacter sp. NPDC018779. Next base: position 19,775 of record NZ_JBIRZS010000010.1, read on the forward strand.
CGGTAGATGAGCAGGCTCATGGTCTCGGAGGCGGACTGGGGGCCGCCGTTGGTCTGGATAAGGATGGTGTCGAAGGCCCTCGCGGCGTCGATTCCGCGGACCACCAGTGCTACGGCGATCACAGGCCGCAGCAGCGGGATGATGATCCGGAACAGCAAGTCCGGTGCGCGGGCGCCATCCAGGCGGGCTGCCTCGATGAGGTCGCCGGGGATGTTCTGAAGGCCCGCAAAGAGGACGAGGCACATGAAGGAGGTGGTGAGCCAGATGTCCGGGATGGCCACGGAGAACAACACGATGTTGGGGTCGGACAACCAGCCGATCTGGTTCGGATTCTCCAGGATTCCGGCTTGGTGGAGGAGGGTTCCGATGAGGCCGAAGTTGTCGATCATCAGGAACTTCCAGAGCAGGCCGGCCACAATCGGGGCGATCATGAGCGGGTACAGGAAGACGGTTCGCCAGATCTGGGACTTCTTGCCCAGCGTGGTGAAGAGGAGGGCCATGCCCAGACCAAGGGCGAACTCCAGGGTCACCACCACCACGGTGTAGGCGATGGTCCGCCAACCTGCGCTGGTGAAGGCCTCGGAAGTAAAGGCTGTCACGTAGTTCTGGAAGCCCACGAAGTCGCGGGGTCCGCCGGCGATGGGAGAGATCTTGAAGAAGCTGTCTGCCACCAGGCGGAACAGCGGGTAGGCGACGAAGACTGCCAGGAACAGAGCCGCTGGCGTCATCAGGAAGAGGGCGAAGCGGCGATCGGAGATACGCACGGTTTTCTTTTCTGCTGGGTATGTTCTGCTGGTTGGGGCCGCGGCCGGCACTGTCCTTTGCGGACGGTGCCGGCCGCGGAGTCTTTATTTCAGGAGGTCCTGGATCTGCTTCTTGGCGTCGGCCAGGAGGGCCGAGGTGTCGCCGCCGGCCACCGCCTTCTGGAGCAGCGGGATCAGGACGGTGTCAACAATCTGCTGCCACTTGGCCGTTGCCGGACGGGTAGCCGTGGCGGGAGCGTTGAGGGTTTCGATGAGCGGCTTGAAGCTCTCGTAGCCCGGCTGGTCCTGGTACTTCTCGAATGCACTGATGCGGGAGGCAAGGCCGAGCTTGGAGTCGATGCCCATGCTGTTGTAGTCGTAGGCGCACTTGACGAACTTCTTGGCTGCCTCGGTGTTCTTGGTCGCCTTGGGAACGGACAGGTACCAAGGTCCAGGGACACCCGCGACGCCGGCGCTGCCGCCAATCATTGCTGCGGCTCCCACCTTTCCTGCCACCGGGGAATCGGCGGGGATCTGGCGGTAGGCGTGGGCCCAGAAACGGGTCATGGCGGTCTTGCCCTGGTTGAACAGGTTCTGTGCTGCCGCCCAGTCCACCTGTGCTGCGCCACTCGGGGCGTCCTTGGCCAGGCTTACGTAGAAGTCGAGCGCCTGCTTGTGGGCGGCGTTGTCGATCACCACGTTGTTGTCCTTGTCCAGGACCATGGGGGAGCCGGCCTGGAGCACATGGGCCAGCCACTCGGTTTCCACGGCACCCTTGACGTCCGTGCCGAACATTCCGTCCTTGGTGAAGAATTCGGAGACGTCCTGGTACTGCTTCCAGGTCTTGGGGGCAGCCAGTTCATAGCCGTACTTGGCCTGGAAATCAGCCTTGTTCTTGGCGTCCTCGAACAGGTCCTTGCGGTACAGGATGATCTCGGCGTTGGTCCAGGCGGGCATGCCGATGAAGTGGCCGTCCACATTGGCTTCCTTCACCAGGGCGGGGAAGATGTCCTTCTTTGCCTCGTCGGTGAACAGTTCGTCGATGGGCTGGACGGCATCCTTGAAGCTGGGGAGCCACACTGAGTCGAGAGCTGCTACGTCGAAGGAGACGTTGCCGGAGGAGAATTCGCTGGACAGGCGGTTGAACATGCCGTCGTAGGGGAGTTCCACGAAATTGACGTCGACTCCGGCTTCCTTCTTGCACTGTTCGGCTACGCCCGTGAGCTCGGCATGGCCGCCGGCTTCCACCAGGACGTTGACGGTGCTTGAGCCGCCCGATCCGCCGGACGATGGTGCGGGTCCGCCGGCGCCACAACCGGTGGCTACGAGTGCGACGGCGGTGCACAGCCCGCCGAGGGAGACGAGCTTGGAGATGGTCTTTCGAGTGGACATCGCTGTCGACTCACTTTCTCTTGAACGGAAATTGCAGAGAGATGGTGGGGATTGCTTTTGGCTTTGAAAAATCGTTTTGCCAAAACGACTTGGCAACGACATTAGGGCCGGGTGGGCGGATGTGTCAACGGTCTCCGTGGAAATTTTTCGACCCCTTGACGCCGGAGATTTTGCGGCCATAAAGTGATCCCCGCCGCAAGGCAAATCGTTTTGGCATATTTTGGCTGATTTGGCAAGTGTTTGGCATGGCTCTTCCTGTTCAAGCCCGCACCTGTTTGCGCTGGTCGCACCCGTACCCCGGGGTGCGTGGGGCGGGACCGGGTGCGGTGGCCTCGCCGAAGGGGTGCGCCGGGCGGGAACGGGTGCGCCGAGGGTTGTTTCCTGCGGTCGCACCCGTTTGCGCCGATCGCCCCCGTGCCCCGGGGTGCGTGGGGCGGGACCGGGTGCGTTGGTCTCGCCGAAGGGGTGCGCCCGGCGGGAAAGCGTGCGCTGCACCACGTAGCCGGACCTGCACTGCCAAGCGCAAACCTGATCAACACCGAGTTCGAAGGAGAACCATGGATCCATCCTCATCCCTCAGCCGCAGGAGCATCCTCCGGTTGATCCCCGCAGCGGCCGTTGCGGGCACCGCCGTCGTACTTTCCGCCAGGGAGGCACTGGCGAAGGACAGTCCACCGGCGCGAAACCAGGAGCACTCCGCCGAGGCCATGCAGGCACCCCGGGGGCATCGCAGCATCATCGGAGTGCTCTAGAAGCAAGCAGTCAGCACCGCCCTCAACGCAAGTACCAGGCCACTCAAGCACTACCCCCAACGATGTGAGGAGAACACGCAGTGACCACTGTTTACGACGTCACCACATGGTCCGTCCCCGGCAATCCGTCCGCCACGCCCTACAACGACATTGGGCTGATCATCAACAGCATCATCGCCGATGTGAAATCCCAGCAAACCAACCAGGCATCCAAACCCGGAGCGGTCATATATATCCCGCCGGGCGATTACTCGTTGAAGACCCGCGTCAACGTTGACATTAGCTTCCTCACGATCAGGGGCTCCGGGCACGGCTTCACGTCCAGCAGCATCCGCTACAACGCGGGCAACACCTCAAGCTGGCACGAGATCAATCCAGGCGGCAGCCGCATCCGCGTGGAGAACACCGACGGCAACACCGACGCCTTCAGGGTGTACCGCACGGGGGATCCACGGCTCAGCTCGATCGTTTTCCAGAACTTTTGCCTGGACGGGGTGTCCTTCAACTCCAACCAGAACTCCTACGTGAACGGTAAGACGGGCATCCGCTTCGATTCGGCCAACGACTCCTGCCGTGTGGAAGGCATGGGCATGGTTTACCTGGAGCACGGCCTGGTGGTCCGGGACACGGACGCGCTCAGCGTGAGCGGGAACTTCCTGGCAGAGTGTGGAAGCTGCGTCGAACTCACGGGATCCGGGCAGGCCTCCAAGGTGACGGACAACTTGATCGGCGCAGGGTACGTGGGCTTCTCCATCTTCGCCGAGGGACACATGGGCCTGCTGGTCAGCGCCAACAACGTGTTCCCCCGGGGCAAGAGCAGCGTCCATTTCAAGAACTGCACGCGGTCGTCCATCACGGCCAACCGGTTCCACGCGTTCTATCCGGGCATGGTGAACTTCGAAGGCAGCTGCACGGAGAACCTTGTGGGAGCCAACCATTTCCTCCGGCAGATGGAACCCTTCGATCCCCTCAAGCCGTACAACAACGGACTCGATGACCTCTTCGGACTGGTCCACATTGCCGGCAGCGGAAATACAGTGACCGGAAACCATTTCAGCTACGACGTCCCATCCGGCTCCGTGAGTCCGTCCGGCCAGAAACCCACCATCATCCTGGTGGCCTCGGGCGCCAACAATTACATCGCCGCGAACAACACGGTCTCCTCCGTGGCGGCGAACACGGTAGTGCTGGATGGCTCCACCACTGGAACCAAGGTGCTGGACAGCGGCGGGACAGGCGAATTCGTGCATTACTCCAGTTCCTATTCGTTCCGGGCCACACCCTGACCCGACGCGAAGGAAGCAGGACTGTCAATGAGGACAAGACGCACCAAGCCAAGCGTGCACGCCATGGTGGCGGCCGCCGTCGTCGTTTCACTTGCCGCGGTCCTGGCCGCGGCCACCGTACCCACACCCGCGCACGCCAGCGATCCTGATCCGGCCACCCAGCAGTACCGGCCCTACCTGCATTACACGCCCGTGAAGAACTGGATGAACGATCCCAACGGGCTGGTCTACTACAACGGCACCTACCACATGTACTACCAGTACAACCCCTCCGGAACCACGTGGGGGAACATGAGCTGGGGCCACGCGAGTTCCACGGATCTCCTGCATTGGACCGAGCAGCCACTGGCCATTGCCCAGACGTTCAACGGCAGCGGCCAGGCCACGGAGGACATCTTTTCCGGATCGATAGTGGCGGACACGCAAAACACCAGCGGTTTCGGGACACTGCAGAATCCACCTTTGGTGGCGGTGTACACCAGCAACTTCACTGGCAGCCACCCCACGCTCGCCGGCAAGCAAGCGCAGTCCCTGGCGTACAGCACGGACAGCGGCCAAACGTGGACCAAATACGGGGGCAATCCTGTCCTCAACAGGAACACCAGCGACTTCCGCGATCCGAAGGTGTTCTGGTACCAAGAAGGTTCGTACTGGGTGATGGCGGCCGTGGAGGCCAATGAACACCGGGTCCTGTTCTACAAGAGCACCGACCTCAAGAACTGGACCTATCTGAACGACTTCAAGCCGGCCAACGCCACGGGTGGTCAGTGGGAGTGCCCCGATCTCTTCCCGTTGGCGGTGGACGGGAATCCGAACAACACCAAGTGGGTCCTGGTGGTCAACATCAACCCCGGTGCAGTGGCCGGTGGCAGCGGGGGCCAGTACTTCGTGGGCAGTTTCGATGGCACCACCTTCACTTCGGAAACCACCGATCCGGCTGATGTTCCGCCGCCAGGCAACCTCCTGGCAGGATTCAACGGCGGCAACTTTAACGGATGGACTGTCTCCAACGACCCGGCCAACCCATCAGGTCCGTGGGGAAACGCTCCAGCCACGGGAACGCTGCCTGGACAACAGGCAGTGTCAGGGTCCATTGGTGCCGGCCTCGTCAACGGTTTCAACGGAGGAGACAACCCCACCGGCACCATGGAGTCCGCACCTTTCACGGTCACCAAGGACTACATCAATTTCCTGGCCGGCGGCGGAAACCACCCGAGGCAAGCCGGAGAACAACCAGGAAACACGCCACCGCCGGGGTACTTGCTGTTCGATGGCTTCGACTACCCCGGAACCCTGAGCTCAGCCGGTTGGCAGTTGACCGGAGACTTCGAGGCGGCCAGGAACCCCTCCACGGTGGGCGGTGAGTACGCCATCGGTAAACGCATCAACACCTTCGAGGGTGGCCCCAATGCGGACAACAACACGGGAACCATCACCTCCCCGGAGTTCTACCTCACCAACACCAACATCGGGTTCCTGCTGGGCGGCGGCAACCGCACCGACGGCTCGCTCCGAGTGGAACTGTTGGTAGGCGGCGTTCCGGTCCGGACCACCACGGGCAGCAACTCGGGTGACCTGAACTGGAAGAACTGGGATGTCTCGCAGTACTACGGCCAGATCGCCCGGATCCGGATCGTGGACAACGCCACCGGTGCGTGGGGCCATCTGACCCTGGACAACATGGTGCTCGGCTCGGAACCTGCCAAGCCACGGAGCAGTGAAACCACGGTGAACCTTATGGTCAACGGCCAAGCGGTCCGTACCACCACGGGGTCTGACTCTGAACACTTGGACTGGAAAACGTGGGATGTCAGCCAGTTCAAGGGCAGCCAGGCCACCATCCGGATCGTGGACAACAACCGCGGCGGCTGGGGGCATATCCTGGCCGACGAGTTCGTCGCCTCGGACATCACCCGGCTTGAGCAGCACGATTGGCTGGACTGGGGCAAGGACTACTACGCCGCAGTGTCCTTCAGCAATGCGCCGAACGGGAAGCGGATCATGCTGGGCTGGATGAACAACTGGGACTACGGGCAGTCAACGCCAAGCAGCACATGGCGGGGCACCATGGCCCTTCCCCGTGAAGTGACCCTCACCCAGACCAGTCAAGGTCCACGGCTGAGCCAGAAAGCGGTACAGCAGGTGGACACCTTGAAGAACACGGCAGCGGCCTACACCGCGTCCGCGCAGGACATGGCCCCGGGAACCAGCAACCTCCCCATCACAGGGGATGTGGTCCAGCTCGATGCCGAGTTCTCTCCCGGAACAGCCTCGGCCTTTGGCTTGAAGGTGCTTGGCAACGGGACCGAAGCAACCAGGATCGGATATACAACCGCCTCCGGCCGCCTCTCCATCGACCGGACCAACTCCGGGAACGAAGGCTTCCACCCTGCCTTCGCCTCGGTTGACGATGTGCCCGCCCAGCTCATCAACGGAAAGCTCAAGCTTCGGCTGTACGTGGACCGGGCCTCCGTGGAAGTTTTCGCCCAGGACGGCTTGGCAACCCTGACGGACCAGGTCTTCCCGGCAGCGGGCGCCAATGGACTGGCCCTCTTTTCGGAAGGAGGCACCGCGCGGCTGGAAAGCCTGACAGTCACGCCGCTCAACAAAGCGATGTGGTGACGTTCGGTTAACGCACGACGGCGGCTGGTTCCGTAGGGCGCGAAAGCCCGCCAGCCGTCGTCGTACGTCCCCCAAGCCACTACGCAGTGAACGCGAGGTCCTCCGCCCGGACGGGGAAGCGCAGCGGCTCCCCGCGGGAAATCCGCAAGGCTTCCTCTACCGCGCTCGCGGCCATGCGCTGCAGTTCGTTGCCCAACGAACCGGCCACGTGGGGTGTCAACAGCACGTTCGGGTGGGTGTAGAACGCGGAACCCGAGGGCAGTACCCACGGCGTAGTCACGTCGAGGACCGCGAAGAGGTTGCCGCGCTCCACCCGTGCCAGCAACGCGTCCTGGTCCACCAGTTCGCCCCGGGAGGTGTTGATAAACGTGGCCTGTGGACGAAGCAGGTTGATCAGCCGCGCGTCGATGAGGTTCCTGGTGGACGGCAACGACGGCGCGTGGAGGCTCACGACGTCGCTGCTCGCCACCAGTTCGTCAAGGCCAACAAGTTCGACGCCGAGGGCGCTCGCCTCCGCGGCGCTGAGGTACGGATCCGAAACCACGACGTCGAGTTCGTAGGCGGAGAGGAGCCGGATGACGTGCCGGCCAATCCTGGACGCACCGATGATGCCCACGCGCTTGCGGTAGTTGCCCATGTCCGGGAAGAGCTGTTCGGGCAGGACTTCCGTGCGCGTGCTGTGGAGGGCCCGCGCGATCTGGAGGACGCGTTTGTTGGCCAGGATGATCATGGCCACGGTGTACTCCGCCACCGGAATGGCGTTGGCGTCCGCTGCTGAGCTGACCTGGATGCCGCGTTCCCAGCAGGCGTCGCCAATGTGGTGCTTCACGCTGCCGGCGGCGTGCAGGACGTACTTGAGCCGTGGGGCGTGGTCCAGGACATGGTCATCGATCACGGCGCAACCCCAGCCGGTGAGAAGGATGTCCGCGTCCCGCAGGAGTGCCCGGCCCTTGGGGGAGTGGAAGTCCTGGATGGGGTCGCGGCCCAGGAGATTGAGTGCCGGACGCAGGGGATCCAGGCTGCGGGCGGGGAACACGGCCCGGGCGGTTTGTTCCGGCATGGCCAGTGCAACGTTCAAAGTCACTTGACGCTCCCTGCCGTGAGTCCCGATTTCCAGAAACGCTGCAGCAGGATGAAAGCCACCAGCAGCGGAATCACGGAGAGCAGTGAGCCAGTGATCACCATGGGCGTGAACTCCGGCTGGGGCAGGGAGTAGCCCTGCCAGATGGAGATGCCCACGCTGACGGGTAGCAGTTTCTGGTCCTGCAGCATCACCAGGGGAAGCATGAAGTTGTTCCAGACCCCCACGAACTGGAACAGGGCGATGGTGACGTAGCCCGGCATCATCATCGGAAGGCCCAGTGAAAAGAAGCTACGGACCGGACCTGCGCCGTCAACCCGTGCGGCCTCGAGCGTCTCCGCAGGGACGTAGGCGGCCGAGTAGACCCTTGCCAGGTACACGCCGAACGGGTTGCAGAGCACGGGGATGAGGATGGCCCAGACGGTGTTGGTGATCCCGAAAACGGAGGCCAACATGTACATGGGCAGCACCGTGGCCGTGTTCGGGATCAGCACGCCCACAAGGACGATTCCGAAGAAGGAGTCCTTGCCCCGGAACTGGAACTTGTCGAACGCGTAGCCGGCCATCACGGAGATCAGCCCGCCGAAGACTGCACCGAACGCCGCGTAGAACATGGAATTCGCCATCCAGCGGAGGAAGACGCCGCCGTCTTGGTTGATCACAGCCGCCACATTCTCGAAGAACGCGGGCTGTCCAAAGCTGTACGCGCCGGTGGCGTAGAGGTCGGAGGCGTTCTTGGTGGAGGCGAAGAACAACCACAGGACCGGGAGGACCATGTAGGCGCAGCCCAGGACCAGCAGTGCGTTGACGGTGAGCTTGCTCGCGAAACCGCCGGTGCGGGCTGATCTTCGGCTGCGCTTTCCGCGGGGTGCGGGCTTGCTGCTTGCTGTGGGTCGGGTGAGTGTTTGGGCGCTCATGCTTTGTTCATCCTTGAGCTGAAGCGGGTCACGGCCCAGGACAGCACGGCTGCCAGCAGGGCGATGAGGATGGAAGCCGCGGCCGCCTGGTTCAGGTTGTGCCTGTTGAACGCGGCGTCGTAGGCCCACATATTGGGGACCCACGTGCTGGTCACCGAAGCCGTCGCCTTGCCAATAATGGACGGTTCGGTGAAGAGCTGCAGGGTGCCGATTACGGTGAACAGCATGATCACGCTCAAAGCAGGAAGGATCAGGGGCAGCTTGATGCTGAGCGCGGTACGGATTTCCCCGGCACCGTCAACCCGTGCGGCTTCCAGGACTTCGCGGGACACGGCCTGCAACGCAGTGAACAGGATGATTACGTTGTATCCCGTCCACTCCCACACAGCGATATTCACAATGGAAGGCAGGATCAGCTGGTTGTCCAGGAAGTTCAGCGAGATCCCCCCGCCTTGCAGGACCGAAACGATCGGGCTGACGCCCGGTGTGTAAAGGTACGCCCAGATCAGCGCAGCAATGACGCCCGGTACGGCATGCGGCAGGAAGACGAGGAGCTGGAAGAGCTTCTTGGCCTTGGCCACCGCCGCGTCCAGCAGGAGCGCGAAAGCCAAGGCGCCACCCACCATGCATGGGATATAGATGAGGCAGTACAACGCCAGCCTGCCGATGCCACCCACGAAGCTCTCGGACTGCAGGACCTGCAGGTAGTTCTCCAAGCCAACGAACGAGGTCTTCGCCTGGCCGAAACCCAGGCCCGACTTCTGCTGGGCAAAGAAGCTGAGGACGATCGAATAGATCACCGGCGCCACCATCGCCAGCGCGAAGACGGCGAAGAAGGGGGTAAGGAACAAAGCAGCGGTGCGGCCGCCGGTTCCGGACATTGAACGGCTTCTGCGCCGCGCTTCAGGGGCTGTTTTAGTCGGGGCCATGATGTGCTCCTCGCCGGGCGGGCGGCTCTGCCTTGTGGTGCAGTTCCGCCCGCCCACGCGGGCCTACTCCTTGACGGAGAGGCCGTTGTGCTTAAGCCCGGCCACGGTGGCGGTCTGGGCGGTCTCGACGGCGTCCCTCACCTTGCCGCCCGTGGTCAGTGTTCCGTAGGCGTCCTTGAGCGCGGTATTGGTGATGTCCCAGTTGGGACCCCACTGCCAGCCAGGGGTGATGGTGCCGTAGGCCTTGTCGAAGACCTGGTAAATGTCGTTGCCGAAGTAGCTGGCGTCGAAGGCCTTCTGCGCCACCGGTGTCAGGCCGGGGAAGGCAAGGAACGCCGAGCCGGTGTTCCCGCGCGCCTTGATGGCGTCAGGGTTCGTGGCCAAGTACTCAATGAACTTCGCTGCGGCAGCCGGGTTCTTGCTGCTCTTGGTGATGTTGAAGCTCGATCCCCCATAGAACGCGTCCGCCGGCGTGCCCCAGTTGGGCACTTCGGCGGCGATCCACTGGCCCTTCTGGCCGCTGGCTTCAGTCCGCTTCTGGATGCCGGTGGCGCTCCAGTTGGCGCCCAGGACACCCACGACGGCGCCGCTCGCCAGATCTGCCGACCATTCGTCACTGAAGGACTGCTGGACCTTCACGATCTTTTCGTCGATCAGCTTCTGCCAGTAGGTGGCTACCTTCTGGGTGGCGGCGTCGTTGACGCCCACCTTCCAGCTGTCGCCCTCGGTGCCGAACCACTTGGCGCCTGCCTGCCAGGACAGGGCTGCAGTCAGTGCGGCCTCGTTCGGGTTGAAGCTGGCAAGGTGCGCCCCGGGAGCTACGGCCTTGAGCTTCTTGCCTGCTTCCTCGAACTCGTCCCAGGTCTTGGGGACGCCCACGCCTGCCTTGTCCAGCATGTCCTTGCGGTACCACATGATCATCGGCGCGGCATCGTAGGGGAGGGCGTACGTCTGGTCTCCGAACTGGACCAAGCCTTTGGTTTCGTCGGAGAGTTTGTCCACAGTGGCGGCTTTGTCGATCAGTCCGTCCAGCGGCTGGAGTTGGCCGTTGCTGACGAACTGGGGCAGTTGGGGGTATTCGATGGTGGCGACGTCGGGGCCGTTGCCCGCGGTGATGGCCGTGGAGAGCTTGGCGTAGCCGCCGCTGGCACCGTTGGGGACCGTTTCGAACGTTACTTTGATTTTGTCCTGGCTGGCGTTGAAGGCCTCGGCCACCTTGTCCATGCCCGCCATCGAGGACCAGAAGGTGATGTTTCCTGTTGGATCCTGGGCTGGCGCGGGTGTAGCTGCCGGGGTGCTGCCACATCCGGCCACCAGGGCAGTGCTGGCCAGGAGGCCCACTGCTCCGAGCAGAAGCTGGCGACGCTTCATTCTGTTCTCCTTTGAAGTTCACGATGCGGAGTCGTGAGTGCTGGAAGGCTCCGGCACGGTGACTGGGATCCATGAAATCCACAAAAGTGAACATGCTCAACAAGATGAACAGAACTGAACAATTCTTCGCCTAAGGTTCGGCATGCTGCCAAACCTTGGCGTCAATGCCACTTCGGCGGGTCTAAGGCTGGGTCGAATCCCGTACCACCAGTGCGGGGGACAGGTTCACCCGCTGCAACGCCGTGGTGCTCCCGAGCCTCGCCCCGATCCGGTTGAGGCACATCACCAAAGCCTGGTGGCCGACGTCGTACTTTGGCGGCGCCACCGCCGTCAGCGGAACGGCACCCAGGGCGGCAATCTCGTCGTCGTAGGCGATGATCGCGAGGTCCTCCGGAACGCGGATTTGCCGTTCCTGGCAGGCGCTCGCGAATTGGAGGGCGTCCTCGTCCGTATGGACAATCGCGGCGGTCACGTGGTTCTCCGCGCACCAGTCCAGGATCCCGTCCACCACCAACCGATGGGCTTGTGGATCGTTCTGCGCGCGGGACATGGAGCGGACCATTGAGTCGCTGTAGTCGTGGCCGGCGCGCCGCATGGCCAGGTGGTAACCGTCGATCAGTTGCGGTGCGGTGGGGCTGTTTTCACGCAGGCACAGCCCAATCTTCCGGTGCCCCAGTCCCAGCAGGTGGTTCACCGCGATCTCGGCGCCGTGGACATGGTCGCTCCGGACGGATTCGAGCCGGCCGTGGTCCAAGGCGTTGTCGATGGACCGCTCCACCACAACCACGGGCACTTTCGCCTCGGCGAGCAACTCGAGGGTCTCCGTGCCCGCCAACGACTGCTCGCTCGGGGTCACCAGGATTCCGTCCACGCCGTGTTCGTAGAGCCTGCGGAGCTGGCGCCGTTCTTCGGCTCCGGAATAGTTGGACACCCCCAGCACCAGCCGGACGCCCAACTCCTGCGCGGCCGCTTCGGCGCCGCGGATCACCCCGGGAAAGTAGTACGACGCCGATGGCACGATCATGCCGATCGTCGCCAAGGGCCGTCTCCCGCCCGGGCGCCACGATGTTGACGGTTGCTGCGTTGGGCTGGAGGTGGCCGCCCGGCCACCGGCCAGGACCGCCCCGCCGTGGACCCTCTCGATCAAACCCTGTCCGGCGAGGAGGGCCAGGTCCCTCCGCACTGTCATCCCGGAGGTCCCCAGCTTTGCCGCGAATTCGGCGGCATTAACCGATCCGTGCAGGGCCAGTTCCTTCAAGATGAGCTGTTGACGATCCTCGGACAGCATGCGGTTCCCGCCTATCGAAGTTCACTTGTGTTCAGTTTGTTCATTATGGACTACCGGACAACCCCGCCGGAGGTTTGTCGAGCCGAATACCCACGTTCACTTCTGTTCACCTCGTTCCGGAGGTTGCACAGCTGGCCTAGGGTGGGCAGGCAACGCCGCACAACGCAGGAGACCCATGGCTACCGGTTTCACCATGCCCCACCCGGACTACCAGCTGAGCCCCATCACCGGGTGGACAAGGGAGCACTGGATCTCTTTCGCCGACCAACAGCTCCTCGCGGTTCGCCCGTACTTTTCCGAAGGCAAGGCCTTGATCCCGTTGGCGGGCCGGCCGTCGTCGTCGGGCGTTCTGTCCGACGGCATGGAGGGCTTTGCACGGACCTTCATGCTTGCCGCGTTCCGGGTGGCGGGGGAGCGGGGCGACGATCCCCACGGCCACCTCGCCCTGTACCGTGCCGGTCTCCTGGAGGGAACCCGGCCCGGCAGCGGCGAGGAGTGGTTGCCCATCAGGGACCGCTCACAGCCCATCGTGGAGGCGGCATCCATAGTGCTGGGCCTCCAACTGACCAAGCCATGGCTGTGGAACACGTTGTCCAGAGCTGAGCAAGCCCAGGTGGCGGCCTGGTTGCAGGGTTCGTCGTCCAGCACTTGTGTGGATAACAACTGGGTCCTGTTCCAAGTGCTCATCGCCGAATTCCTGGCCGGTGCTGGTCTTGAGCACAACGCAGGGCAGATCGAGCACGGACTGGAACGCCTTGAAGACTGGTATGTGGGCGGAGGGTGGTACCGGGACGGCGACAATCACGGCACCGGCGATTTCTTCGACTATTACTGCGGTTGGGCCCTTCATTTGTACCCCGTGCTGTGGTCCGAGTTCGCGGCCGGACGGCATCCGGGGGCGGACGCGAAAGCTGAGCTGTACCGGACCCGCCTGGCTGCGTTCCTCGAGGACCACCAGGCCTTCTTCGGTGCGAAAGGAGCCCCTGTCTTCCAAGGCCGTTCACTGATTTACCGCTATGCCGCCGTCGCGCCGCTGTTCCTCGGCGAGGCCATCTGCGCAACGCCCCTGAACCCCGGGCAGACGCGGCGGATCGCCAGCGGTGCGGCGAAATACTTCCTGGACAACGGCGCGTACGACGGCGGCCTGCCGTCCCTTGGGTGGTTCGGCGCATTTGAGCCGATGACCCAGGAATACTCCGGCCCGGCGTCGCCGTACTGGACGTCGAAGGCGTTCGTCGGATTGCTCCTGCCCGCCGATCATCCGGTGTGGACGGCTGTGGAGGAACCGTCGCCTGTGGAGAACGGGGACATGCTCGGCCGGGCGGATGGACCCAACTACCTGCTGCATTCAACTGCCGCTGACGGCGTAGCCCGCGTGTTGAACCACGGGAGCGACAAGTACTATGCGCCCGGCCCGGACGATCCGCAGTACCGTCGCCTGGCCTACTCGAGCCACACGGCCCCGCTCTTTACGAATTCTCCCGTGGACAACCACATCGCCGTCCTCAATGCGTCCGGCACGCCAAGCCGGCGCGCCCGGATCAACCGCCTCGAAGCCGGATCCGGACAGGCTGCGAGTTGGCACGCTCCCGTCTGGAGCGACGATGACGATCCCGCGCACTCCCTCTGGCGGATTGCCTCGGGGACTGCGGCCGCTCACGGTTATGAGTTGCGCGTCCACGTGGTGGAAGGCCCCGGCTCATCAGGGTTGGGCGTGCGGGAGGGCGGATATGCGTTGGCTTCCGAAGTGCCGCTCCAATCATCCGGGGAAGTCCTCTCGGCGGACAATCTGCACACCCGCATATGGCCGCTCCACGGCTATTCCTCAACAGGAGTCCTGACCACCGAGGGCGTCTCGCCGCTGGGCATGTTCGCAAGCTGCCCCTACCTCGAAGGACTGCTCACTGGAGACCGCTCCTGTTTCGCGTCCCTGGTGTACCTCGGAGGTGAGCCGCCCGCCGGCGAGCCTGCCGCCGTCGAACTTCACCTCGACGGTGCGCTGATCGAGGCGTCCGTTCAACTGCCCGGTGGGCAGCAGCTCAGGGTGTCTTTCGAGGTGCCCGCCAAATCTTGAGCAAATCTTGAGATGACCCGGCGTCGTTCTTGAGGGCACCGTCCGATGGTTGAACTGTCAGCCAAGCGGGCTGACGGGAACCCTTGGAAGGACTGCCGACATGCCTGACCAGATCATCCTCCCGTCCTCGAACACAGGAACGGCCCATGCAATGGCCGATTCCCGTCCTGGCGGAGCAGCGGAGGGATTCCACTCCGGTGGTGACGGCCAGAACCGCGCAGTGACGTCGGTCCGCGAGACGTTCAACCCCCTGGGTGTGGGCCTGCGGAGCATTTGGCCCCAATCCGTGTGCGGTTACTAGGTACTTCCGGAACGTGGCCTTGAGGGTGATCCGGTGGCACCATGGTGTGCACGCCATGATTGATCAGGAGGCTTGCCATCAAGGAAGAGATAAAGAAGGCCGCGGACGCTGCCGAGGAAGCTTCGAACTCGCGAGCCTTTGAAATAGCGGCCCGTTCGGGCTTCGCAGTCAGCGGGATCCTGCATGTGCTGATCGGTGTCATCGCGTTGCAGTTGGCCTTTGGCAACGGGGGTGAAGCCGATGTGTCTGGCGCGGTCGCCCAACTGGCTTCCCAGCCTTTCGGGCCCCTCCTCTTGTGGGTCTGCTTCGCAGCCTGTGCCGCACTGGCCCTCTGGCAACTGACCAACGCAATCTTTGGCCACCGCAGGCAAACGAATCCCAAGCTGACCAAGCGCCTCTCCGAAGCGGGCCAAGGCATCGTGTTCGCGGGCCTGGCACTGACCATCATGTCCTTCGCCGTGGGCCAGGCCAAGAACAGCCGTGAATCCACCAGCGACGGGACGGCCACGCTCATGCAGGCTCCCTTCGGGGTGGTGTTGCTGGTGGCCATTGGCGCGGGCATCATGATCGCCGGCATCGTCTTCGCGGTCCGTGGTTTCACGCGGTCGTTCAAGAAGGACCTGGTCCTTTCCTCCCGGAAGGATTTCCGGACCTTCCAAATAGTGGTTGGCACCGTGGGGTACATTGCCAAAGGCATCGCCCTGCTGCTGGTTGGCCTGCTGGTGGTCATTGCCGCCGTGTCCGCCCGGCCCGAGCAATCCACCGGCCTGGACGGCAGCCTCAAGGCCCTGAAGGAGCAGCCCTACGGGCCGTACCTGTTGGTGGCAGTGGCTGTTGGCCTGATCGCTTACGGCCTGTTCCTCATGGTGAAGGCGAAGACGATGCACGCCTGACACGGTTTGCCGGGAGGCTGGAGGGGTACAGCCTCACTGAGAGGCACGTACCGCGCTGATCACGCGCCTGGTCCGCGAGTACCGGCAAGCGGGTGCTGCCACTGGACGACGTGCTCGCGCTGCTCCAGCCCCTAGGCTGACTGCCCCTCGGGCTCCACGGGAATCCAGAGTTGCCCGCTGCCGTGGGTTCCCCCGGGCTCCGCCGTGACGCTGAGCAACTCGGGCCCGGGTGCCCACCGGTAGGGGTTGGCCGGAAACCATTCCGTGGCTGCGTCGGCCCACAGCCGTTGCAATGCCTCGGGGAACTTTCCCTCCGTTTCGAACACCACCCACAATCCCTCCGGGACCTCGAGCACGTCGAAGCCATCCGGAGCGGGGGCGGTGTCGGTGGTGGCGACGGCATGCCAATAGTCGAGCTCGCTGCCTTCAGACCGGCCGTCGTCCAGGTTGTCCGTGACCGAGAGTGGCCCGCCGGGTTCGGTGTTGGACAGCCCGATGAGCCGTTTGGTGTCGGACGGATCAATGCTGCGCTGGAACTCGATGATGGCCGGATTGGGGCCTTCGTGGACCAGCGGAACGCGGGTTTTTCGGCCGATCAACCGGAAGGCGGATTTGGTGACGATGCGGTGCTTCATGGCGGTATTCCCTTCGACGCGGAGGTGGAACCTCAACTGTGGTTGGGAATGGAGGACTGCTCCGGGCAGCCTGGCCTCTGAGGGAGTAAGTCCGTGAAAGGCCTTGAACGCCCGGTTGAAGGCCTCCGCTGAGCTGTAGCCATAGCGCACGGCAACGTCCAAAACAGTGGATCCCGCGATGACTTCCGCAGTGGCCGCCGTCAAGCGGCGCCTGCGAATGTACTCGGAGACCGGCAATCCAGCCAGCGAGGCGAACATGCGCCGGAAATGGTACTCCGACGTCAACGCAATCCTGGCCAGTGCTTTGGCATCCACTTCGGCAGTCAGGTCCTTCTCGATGAGCTCGATGGCCCTGTTCCACTCCTGCACGGGCACCTCCATTCCTGGCAATCACGCTACGGGGCGGGCATGGGTCCCGCCCCGACTATCCTTGCCCGAAAGTATCAGGACACCCTGGCCTGCCCTACAGGCGCAGTGCGTACAAGATGCGGACAAGCAAGAACCCGGAGACAGGAACGGCTGCCTCCGGGTTCTCTTTTTGTGGTTTGGTTCTGCGGCCTACGGGTGACCCGTGCCTGCGGCTTCGTCTCCCGGTTCAGAGGAGAAAGGCCGATCCGCGGGGACGTCTTCGGTGTTCTTCTCGTCCAGTTCCGCATCGGCGGAGGGCACGGTCTTCTCGGCGTAGTCTCCTGCGGTGTAGTCGCCGCCGGCATCGTCCTTCAATGCCTCAGGAGAAGCACCTCCGGTTCCGTAATCGCCCTCGGGGTACTGGCCCTCCAGGTCTTCGTTGGTTCCGCCCGTGTTTTCGTCAGCCATGGTGTGCCCTTCGGTTGGTGACCATGCCCCAGATCAGCAGCACGATGATGGAACCGCCGATGGCCAGGAGCCAGGTCCGGATGGCGAAGAATTGCGTGAGTCCCTCGCCGAAGATCAGGCCGCCGATCCAGCCACCCAGCAAGGCGCCCACGACGCCGAGCAAGAGGGTTACCAGCCAGCCGCCACCTTGGCGTCCTGGCAAGATCAGTTTGGCGATGGCGCCAGCCAGGAGGCCGAGCAAAAGAAATCCAAAGAAACCCATTTTTGCTCCTACTTTCTTGATGTGAAAATTCCAGGAACCCGATGAGAAAGTGTGGTTCACCGGATTTTAAATATGGGTTCCCGGGCGCTGTGATTCAAACTTCGTCGCGGCCCGGTAAATGGGGGGATTAAGTGGTGTCCGCAATGTGCGATTCATTTGTTAAATGCAACCAAGAGCACTCCTGCCGATCTGATTCGACGTCGGTACTACACCAGTAACGCTAGCCGTTCACGGGGGTAACAGCAAGTAACCTGATTATTCTTTGGGTCGCGTTGCTGGGGACTCTTGGGGTTGCTGCATCTGCCCAGTTGAGGCCCTATTTCTTGTCGAACAGGTCCTTCGCCGCGTCCTTGACCTTCTCTCCGGCCTGCTTCAGGTTTGCGGAGGCCTGGTCGCCCTGACCCTCTGCCTGCAGCTCCGGATCGCCGGTAGCCTCGCCGGTTTTCTCCTTGGCCTTTCCGCCCAGTTCTTCGGCGGCATTCTTGATCTTGTCACCCAGTCCCATGGTTTTCACTCCTCGGGTTGCGATGTCCTTGCCGGCGGTTTTCCGCTGGTTGGCATAAAAGTTTAGTCGCTGCGGGCAATTCGGCAAATGCGCCATCATTTGGACCTCGAAACGTGCGTGACAGTGTGTCTTGGTGGGTACTAGGGTCAATAAGGGAAATGGCACCTCGAAAGGAGTGATTCCTGTGAAAGGGAAGATTTTGTTCGCGGCGGGTGTGGCTGTGGGCTACGTGTGGGGATCCAAGTCCTGGCCGGAGGTGTACCGCCGGATCAGGGGAGGCTCGGAGAAGGTGTGGAAGAACCCGGACGTGCAGGAAAACGTCCACCACGCGGCCGAAACCGTTCAGGAATCAGTTCCGGACATCCTGGACAACCTTTATGCGGCCGGCAAGAAGCTCATGGAGAAGGCCGAGACCATGTTCCCGGGCATTCTGGACTCCAAGAACGGCCAGAACTCTGCAGACAAGCCCGCCACGGTTCCTACGGTCAAGGGTGATGTGGTCTCCGATCCCGCGCTCGACGACACCACGGGCAGCGACTGGACGGACGAGGGCGGAGCAGCCCCTGAGGGTCCGGCCACCAACACGCCACCCAAGGCCTAGCCGGGCAGCGCTGGCGGTTGGCGGCGCACCCAAGGCGATGGCCGGCGTCGGGCATTAACGCCCGACGCCGGCTCCTGCGTTAAGCGCGCCGCTCAACTGCCTTGAGAATCGCCTCGCCCAGTTCAGCGGGCTTGGTGAACTGCGGCCAGTGCCCCGTGGGCAGGTCGACGAGTTCGACGTCCCGGATGCGGGCCAGTTCCTCAGTGAACGGATGCCCGGCGTCCATCATTTCGGTGAGCATGGCGGACGGGAATTCGCACGCGATGATCGTGGCCGGAACCTCGTAGCGGCGAACGTCGTGGAGACGCTGCTGGTGGTAGGCCACTCCCTTGGGCTGCGGAATTGCCCGTGCGCGGAACGCGTCGCGAAGTTCGTCCGTCAGGTCCACCAGGTCTGCGTCCTCGAAACCTTCCCACGGAGGCAGCGGAATGTCATCGCCATCGTTGGGCAGTTCGTCGTTGATGACAGCACCCTCCCCGAGCGGTCCGCTGTCCACATAGATGGCGCGGGCAACACGGTCCGGGCGGGCATCTGCCACGCCGTGGATGATGGCGCCGCCGCCCGAGTGGCCCACCAGGACCACGTCACCGTCCAGCGAATCAACCTTTTCGATCACTGCATCGATGTGCGTCCGCAGGCCTATCCCGGACCGTGAAGCATCAACGGACTCCAAGCCCGGCAAAGTCAAGGGATGAACCGTGTGCCCCGCCGCGACGAGGGCTGGCGTCACCTCCTCCCACGACGACGCGTCCAACCAGAAACCAGGTACCAGGATGATGTCCATGCCCCGACCCTACGGGAGGCCACTGACAGGATGAACCCATTTTTTGCTGGATCATTCTGCTTGTGCCGCCAGCCACCTGCGTAAATACGCGGCCTCGCCAGCGGGAAACCCCGCATGATCCAGCAGAATCTGAGCCCTCCGTGGAAAAGGGGTTGACGCGATCCAGTTCACACGCCATAGTTTTCGTATACGATTTCGTACCTGATAGACGAAGCATCGGATATCAAGACCGCCCATATTTTCAGGAGGAAGCGTCGTGACAGTGGAGTTCCGGACGCAGGAGTTGGGCCAGGATGTGCTGGACCGGACACGTAAGGTGATTGCGGTCCACATCAATTACCCGAGCCGTGCTGCCCAGCGTGGGCGGACTCCCGCGCAGCCGTCGTACTTCCTGAAGCCGTCGTCGTCGCTGGCGTTGGGTTCGGCCGAGGTGCCGGGCATGGTGGAGCGTCCGGCCGGTTGTGAGCTGCTGGGTTACGAGGGTGAGATCGCCCTGGTGATCGGCAAGGCTGCCCGCCGCGTTGGCTTGGAAGACGCGTGGAGCCACGTCGAGTGGGTCACAGCCTCCAATGACCTCGGTGTCTACGACCTCCGTTACGCGGACAAGGGCTCGAACGTCCGGTCCAAGGGCGGAGACGGTTTCACCCCCGTGGGCCCGGCGCTGATCCCGGCCGACGCCGTCGATCCTGCCGCCTTGCGGATCCGTACGTGGCATAACGGTGACCTGGTCCAGGACGACACCACCGAGGACCTGCTCTTCCCCTTCGCCCAGCTCGTCGCGGACCTCTCCCAGCTCCTGACCCTCGAAGAGGGCGACATCATCCTCACCGGCACCCCGGCCGGCGCGTCCGTCGCCAAGCCGGGTGACGTCGTCGAAATCGAAGTCACCGGCGGCGACTTCAGCACCGGCCGCCTCACCACCAAAGTAACGGAAGGTACGACGCCGTTCGCGGACTTTGGTGCCTTGCCCAAGACCGATGACACGCAGCGCGAAGAGGCATACGGTTCCCGGGAAGCCGCCGGACTGGCGCCGGCGTCGGCTGGTCTGTCGCCTGAACTGAAAGCCAAGCTCGAATCGGTCGCCACCGCTACCTTGTCTTCGCAGCTGCGCAAGCGCGGATTGAACAACGTCAGCATCGACGGCCTGCAGGCCACCCGCCCCGACCGTAAAGTGGTGGGCTTGGCCCGGACCCTGCGCTACGTGCCCAACCGCGAGGACCTCTTCAAGACCCACGGCGGCGGCTTCAACGCCCAGAAACGAGCCATCGATTCGGTCAACGAGGGCGAAATCCTGGTCATGGAAGCCCGCGGCGAAAAGGGCACCGGCACGGTCGGGGACATCCTGGCCCTGCGCGCGCAGGTCCGCGGTGCAGCGGCGATCATCACCGACGGCGGTGTCCGGGACTACTCGGCCGTGGCGGACCTGGAGATGCCCACCTATTTCGCGAATCCGCACCCGGCAGTGCTGGGACGCCGCCACATCCCGTGGGACACGGACATCACCATCGCCTGCGGGGGAGCGACCGTGCAGCCCGGGGACATCATCGTTGCCGATTCCGACGGCATCCTGGTGATCCCGCCGGCCATCGCCGAGGAACTCGTGGACGACTGCATCGCCCAGGAGAAGGAAGAAGTCTTTATCTTCCAAATGGTCCAGGAAGGCAACAGCGTGGATGGCCTCTACCCGATGAATGCCCAATGGCAGGCCCGGTACGCCGAATGGCTGGCCAAACAAGGCCCGGAAGGAGCCCAAGGTGACTGAAACCGCCGTCGGGAGCAAATCCCAGCAAGCGTATGAGGCCGTGAAGGCCCGGATCGTGGAGGGCACCTACACACCCGGTTACCGGCTGGTGCTCGCAAAGATCGCCGAGGACCTGGGCTTCAGCGTGGTCCCGGTCCGCGAAGCAATCCGCCGCCTGGAAGCCGAAGGGCTGGTGAAGTTCGAACGGAACGTCGGCGCCACTGTCTCCGGGATCGACCCCACCGAGTACCTCTACACCATGCAGACCCTGAGCATCGTGGAGGGGGCAGCCACGGCATTGTCCGCACCGCTCATTGATCCCGCCACGATCGCCCGGGCCCGTGCGGTGAACGCCGAGATGCGGGAGTGCCTGGAGCACTTCGATCCTGTCCGGTTCACCACCCTGAACCAGGACTTCCACAGCGTCCTCTTTGAACACTGCCCCAACCCGCACATCCTTGACCTGGTCCACCGCGGCTGGAACCGGCTGGCCTCGCTGAGGTCATCGACATTCCGGTTCGTCCCCGGCCGTGCCCAGGAATCCGTGCGCGAACACGAGGCCCTGCTCCAGCTCATCGAGTCCGGAGCAGACGCCGACACCATCGAAAAAGCAGCCCGCCAACACCGCGCCGCCACCCTCGACGCCTATCTGGCAACCACTAACTAAAGGAACTCAACGATGACGACCTCCGTAGAAACCACCAAGCATTACGTTCCCGAGGATCTGCCCACGCACATCCAGCACTTCATCAACGGTGAGTTCGTTGATTCGGTCTCCGGGAAGACCTTCGATGTCCTGGATCCGGTGTCCAACCAGAATTACGCCACCGCCGCTGCAGGCCAGAAGGCAGACATCGACCTGGCTGTCGCCGCTGCACGCGAAGCGTTCGTGAATGGTCCGTGGCCGAAGATGAAGCCGCGCGAACGTGCCCGCGTCCTGAACAAGATCGCCGACGCCGTTGAAGCGCAGGAAGCCCGCCTCGCCGAGCTGGAGACGTTCGATACCGGCCTGCCGATCACCCAGGCCAAGGGCCAGGCACTGCGCGCTGCGGAGAACTTCCGTTTCTTCGCGGACCTGATCGTGGCGCAGTTCGATGACGCCATGAAGGTCCCGGGATCGCAGATCAACTACGTAAACCGCAAGCCGATCGGTGTGGCCGGTCTGATCACCCCGTGGAACACCCCGTTCATGCTCGAGTCCTGGAAGCTTGCCCCGGCACTGGCCACCGGCAACACCGTGGTCCTCAAACCGGCCGAGTTCACCCCGCTGTCCGCGTCGCTCTGGGCCACCATCTTCAAGGACGCAGGCCTGCCCGATGGTGTGTTCAACCTGGTCAACGGCCTGGGCGAAGAAGCCGGGGATGCGCTGGTGAAGCACCCCGAGGTTCCGCTGATCTCCTTCACCGGCGAGACCACCACCGGCCAGACGATCTTCCGCAACGCCGCCGCCAACCTCAAGGGCCTGTCCATGGAGCTCGGCGGCAAGTCCCCGTGCGTGGTCTTCGCTGACGCGGACCTGGACGCCGCGATCGACTCGGCCCTGTTCGGCGTGTTCTCGCTCAATGGCGAACGCTGCACCGCAGGATCCCGGATCCTCGTTGAGCGCGCTGTCTACGAGGAGTTCTGCGAAAAGTACGCCGCTCGGGCCAAGAACATCGTGGTCGGTGACCCGCACGATCCCAAGACCCAGGTGGGTGCACTGGTCCACCCCGAGCACTACGCCAAGGTGGCCTCCTACGTGGAGATCGGCAAGTCGGAAGGCCGCCTCCTCGCCGGCGGCGGCCGACCCGACCACCTGCCCGAAGGCAACTACATCGCACCCACGGTGTTTGCCGACGTCGCACCTGACGCGCGGATCTTCCAGGAGGAAATCTTCGGTCCCGTCGTGGCCATCACCCCGTTCGAGAACGACGACGAGGCCCTCGCCTTGGCGAACAACACCAAGTACGGCCTGGCGGCCTACATCTGGACCCAGAACCTGACCCGTGCCCACAACTTCTCCCAGAACGTGGAGGCCGGCATGGTGTGGCTCAACAGCCACAACGTCCGTGACCTGCGCACCCCGTTCGGCGGCGTCAAAGCCTCCGGCCTGGGCCACGAGGGCGGCTACCGCTCCATCGACTTCTACACCGACCAGCAGGCCGTGCACATCACCCTCGGTTCCGTGCACACCCCCAAATTCGGCGCCTAAACCACCTTTCAACGAAGAGAGACCATCATGAGCAACTTCACCGGCCCCATCCCAACCCCCACGGTCCCGGCCCCGGATATTGTCCGGTGCGCGTACATGGACATCGTGGTCACCGACCTGGCCAAGTCCCGCGAGTTCTACGTCGATGTCCTGGGCCTGCACGTGACCGAGGAAGACGAGAACGCGATCTACCTGCGTTCCCTGGAAGAGTTCATCCACCACAACCTGGTCCTGCGCAAGGGCCCGGTAGCCGCCGTCGCCGCGTTCGCGTACCGGGTGAAGTCGCCCGCCGAAGTGGACGCCGCCGAGGCCTACTACCGCGAACTCGGTTGCCGGGTGGAACGCCGCAAGGAAGGCTTCACCAAGGGCGTGGGCGACTCCGTCCGGGTCGAGGACCCGCTGGGCTTCCCGTACGAGTTCTTCTACGACGTTGAGCACGTCGAGCGCCTCACCCAGCGCTACGACCTGTACTCCGCCGGTGAACTTGTCCGCCTGGACCACTTCAACCAGGTCACCCCGGACGTCCCCCGCGGCCGGAAGTACCTCGAAGACCTCGGCTTCCGCGTCTCCGAAGACATCAAGGACGCCGACGGCGTCACGTACGCCGCGTGGATGCACCGCAAGCAGACCGTGCACGACACCGCCCTGACCGGCGGCAACGGACCCCGCATGCACCACGTCGCGTTCGCCACGCACGAGAAGCACAACATCATCCAGATCTGCGACAAGATGGGCGCCCTGCGCATCAGCGACCGGATCGAGCGCGGCCCCGGACGCCACGGCGTGTCCAACGCGTTCTACCTCTACATCCTGGACCCGGACGGGCACCGCATCGAGATCTACACCCAGGACTACTACACCGGCGACCCGGACAACCCCACCGTCACTTGGGACGTGCACGACAACCAGCGCCGTGACTGGTGGGGCAACCCCGTGGTCCCGTCCTGGTACACCGAGGCCTCCCTCGTCCTGGACCTCGACGGAAACCCCCAGCCGATCATCGAACGCGAAGAGAAGTCGGAGATGGCCGTGACCGTGGGCGCCGACGGTTTCTCCTACACCCGTCCCACCGAGGGCAATTCAGCAGAGGGATTCAAACTGGGAGCGCAGGTCTAAAACCATGCTGGACGCGAAGACGATCGAAGCCATTGCCGACGAACTGGTGGAAGCGGGCCGGAACCGTAAACCGGTGCCGCGGCTCACCGCACGCTACCCCGAGATGACGGTGGAGGATTCCTACGCCGTGCAGCAGTTGTGGCGGCAGCGGAACGAGGAAGCCGGCCGCACGTTGGTGGGGCGGAAGATCGGACTCACGTCCAAGGCCATGCAGGCCGCCACGGGCATCACCGAACCGGACTACGGGGCGATCTTCGATGACATGGTCTTCGAAACCGGCTGCTCCGTAGCCTGGGACCAGTACACCCATCCCCGGGTTGAGGTGGAGCTCGCCTTCGTTCTCAAAGACTCGCTCAAAGGCCCCGGCTGCACCATTTTCGATGTCCTCAACGCCACCGATTACGTGGTTCCGGCCCTCGAGATCCTGGATTCCAGGATCGAGATGGAGGGCCGGACCATCGTGGACACCATCTCGGACAACGCCGCGATGGGAGCCATGGTGATCGGCGGACGCCCAGTGAAGCCGGATGCCGTGGACCTGCGCTGGGTCTCGGCCATCCTGTACAAGAACCAGACCGTCGAGGAGACCGGAGTGGCCGCCGGCGTCCTGGACCACCCGGCCAACGGGGTCCACTGGCTGGCCAACAAAATCGCCGCGCACGGGGACTCGATGAAGGCCGGAGACATCATCCTGGCAGGCTCGTTCACCCGGCCCCTCTGGGTGTACAAAGGTGATACCGTCCACGCCGACTACGGACCGTTGGGAGTTGTCACATGCCACTTCAACTGACCCCAACCTTCTACACCGCCCTTGCGGAAGCGGGTCGGCCGCTCGCGGGGATGTGGGTGTGCTCCGGAAGTCCACTCGTGGCGGAGATCTGTGCCGGTTCCGGCCTGGACTGGCTGCTGATCGATGCTGAGCACAGCCCCAACGGCCTCGAATCGATCCTCTCCCAGCTCCACGCAGTGAGCGGATACCCGCTGCAGGTCATGGTCCGGCCCCCGGTCAACGACACCGTGGTCATCAAGCAATACCTGGACCTCGGGGTGCAGAACCTGCTCATCCCGATGGTGAACAGCGCTGAAGAGGCCGCTGCCGCCGTCGCCGCTGTCCGTTACCCGCCCCACGGGGTGCGCGGCGTCGGCTCCGCGCTGGCCCGGGCCTCCCGCTGGAACAGGGTCCCGGACTACCTCGCCACGGCATCGGAAACCATCAGCCTCACCGTCCAGATCGAATCCGAGGCCGCCGCGTCCGCCGTGGAAGAGATCCTGGCAGTGGACGGCGTGGACGGCATCTTCCTCGGCCCCTCGGACCTCGCAGCGTCTATGGGCCTGCTGGGACAGCAGGAAAACCCGTTGGTGAGGGCCGTCGTCGAGCATTGCCTGGAAGCCGCGAAAGCGGCAGGCAAGCCCGCCGGCGTCAACGCCTTCAACCCGGACACCGCCCGTGCCTATCTCGACGCCGGAGCCTCCTTCGTGCTGGTCGGTGCGGACGTCGCCGTGCTCGCCCGCGCGTCGGAGGGTTTCGCGAAGACGTTCATCCCGGCGTCGGAGAAGGCCGAGCGGGACAGCTACTGACCCTCGGGTAGGCTCGAACGATCTACAGCCTGAGGGGGCAGAGCTATGAAGAGCCGTGTTTTGTTGGTGTGTGCGTTGTTGGCCGTACTTGTCGCGTGCACGCCGCAGCCGGCGGGATTGAGGGTGCTGGACCGGGAGGCGACGGCGGAGGATACGTTGCCGGATTCCGTGGGTCTTTCCGGTGTGGATTTTGAGGTGGAGCCCGGGTCGACCCGGCTGCTCGCTACCTACCACGATGTGAAGTACTACGCGGGCAGGAGCAAAACCGCCGGCGCCGTTTGTTTGACGGTGGTACCCGTCGGACTTCCTGAGCGGTGGGTGACGGGTTGCTCGGCGGCCGGGATCGCTCAGCGGATTGTCACTGTCACCAGCGTCGACGGTTCAGAGTCCACCTTGGTCAACGACGGCGTGGACACTTCCCGCCCGGAGTTCCAAGGACTGACCAAGATCCACGACAACGTGCTGGTCAGCCCCCGGTAGCTATTTCCGCGCCATGTACCACTCCGTGAACTCGCGCGCCCGCCCGTCCTCGGCGAAACGGATGACCCACAGGTTGTCGTAGGCGGGTTGGCCGTTGAGATAGGTGGTCAGGCCCTGGACGAACGCGGTGTCCCCGTCCTGGCCCAGGAGGGTCCACTCGAAGGTCCAGTCCTCGGGCTTGTCGGAGGAATCGCCCGTCCACTCGTTCACGATTGCCTCGTGCCCGTGCCAGGCCTGCGGGTCGTGCGGCCGGGTGTTGTAGACGGCGTCCTCGGTGAACAGCGCGCGGATGTGGTCCGGCTCGTTCGAGGTCCACGCACGCTGGTATTGGTCCATCCACGAATTCACGTCGCTCATCACTCTGTTCTACCGGCGCGGCTGCCGGGAGACAACGGTCCGTACCGTTTGGTGGTCGCGCGCCCTGCGGTCTGTCCCCCTTGCCGCGAAAACGTACGACGGCGGCCCGCCAGCTTCCGCTGCCTTCCCGCCTTATGCGGGGCCTGCAGTGTGGGGGAGTCCGCAGCCGTGCCCTAAGCCGGGCGGGCGATGCCCCGGGTGGAGCGGCGGATGTGGTCCGGGGTAAGGCCGGTGAGTGAAGCGAGTTCAAGGTCGTCGCACACCTGGTTGCGCAGGGCCATGACGATCAGTGCTTCCCGGCGCTCGGTGATCTGCCCTCGATGGTGTTCGGCCGCGTGCAACTCCTGGCTCTTGGCCTTGAGCGCATCCAGTTGGGCCTGGCGGGGGAGGCCGCTCACGTGCAGATCGTCATAAGCCAGAGCTATGGTTCGGACGGTACGGAGGTTTTCCCCGGTGACTGCTGCGACGGTGGCCAGCGACAGTCCGTCCTCCACTGCTTGCGCGATCAGGTCGTTCCTGGCCGCAGTCAGCGTCCTGATGGAACTGGCGGCGTGGGAGAGGAGTTGCCGGTGGACGCCCAGCGCGTGGGCGAGTTTGGCGTGCTCGGCGTTGGGCGCTGATGCGGGGCGTGCCTGGGAGTTGGCGCGGTAGGTGTACCTGCCCGTGGCCGAACGCCCCTGGGCCTGGTGCGATTCACCGGACCGCGCCGAACCCGTCAGGATGGCCGAACCCGTCGGGACCGTGGGTGATGCCGCAGCCGCGTGCTGGGATGGCCGGGTTTGCGCTGGCATGGGCTCCCTTTCGAACAGGATTCGGACACTGCTGACCCCTCGAATCTAGGCACCGTCCACCCGGCCGTGGAAATACCAATACCGCGTGAACCCATAAGCAAAGTGCATGGATGAGAACCCATTTACGCCCAATCATGCGGTTTCAGGCTCAGACAACCCGCAAAGAGACCCACGTCATAAGGCCCCCTTATGAATCCACGCACATTAGGTCTTATCCACGGCACCCCGGACGTACTTAGTCTCGAACAAAGGGATCCGCGAATCCGCGCGTCCCGAGTTCCACTTTCCTGGAGGAGACATGTCCGAGTTCCTGCCGGCGTCGAGGGTCACCCGCATCAAGGCCTCAGCCAGCGTCGCCGCGGCCGCCCGCGTCCGCGAATTGAAAGCTGAAGGCATCCCGATCATCGACCTGACCGTCGGCGAGCCGGACTTCGACACCCCGGACCACATCAAGGCCGCCGCGATCGAGGCAATCAACGCAGGCGAGACCAAGTACACCTCGGTCACCGGTACCCCCGCGTTGCAGGAAGCCATCCTGAACAAGATCCAGCGGGACACCGGTCACTCGTATGCAGCGAACCAGCTGACCATCGGCGGCGGTGCCAAGCAGGTCCTGTACGTCGCGCTTATGGCGTCCCTCAACGAAGGCGACGAAGTCATTGTCCCGGCCCCGTTCTGGGTGTCCTACCCGGACATGGTCCTGGCCAACGACGGCACTCCCGTGATCGTTCCGTGCGGCGAGCAAACCGGCTTCAAGCTCACCCCGGCCGCCCTCCGCGAAGCCATCACCCCGAAGACCAAGTGGCTCATCCTCAACGCGCCGTCCAACCCCACCGGTGCCGTCTACTCCCGTGAGGAACTCGAGGCCCTCGGTGCCGTTCTCGAGGAGAACCCGCACGTCTTCGTCCTCACCGACGAGATCTACGACGAGGTCTACTTCGGCGAAGGCCGCGTCACCAGCCTGGTCACTGCGGCCCCGGCGCTGAAGGACCGCATCCTGCTGGTCAACGGCGTGTCCAAGGCATACGCCATGACGGGCTGGCGCCTGGGTTATGGCGTGGGACCTGCACCGTTGATCGCTGCCATGAACAAGCTGCAGTCGCAGACGTCCTCGTGCCCGTCGTCGATCAGCCAGGCGGCTGCAGCCGCCGCACTGAATGGCGACCAGTCCTTCGTCCGCGACAGCGTGGAGGTTTACCGCAAGCGCCGCGATGCCGCCGTCGAGGGTTTGAACTCGATCAACGGCCTGTCCGTTGCTCCGGCGGAAGGCGCGTTCTACGCCTACGTAAACTGCTCCGGCGTCATCGGCAAGACGGCGCCCGACGGCCGCGTTATCGAAAACGACCAGGACTTCACGCTCTACCTGTTGGACGCCGCCCGCGTGGCCGTCATCCAAGGCTCGGCCTACGGCCTGGGCCCGTACTTCCGGATCTCCTTCGCCACCTCGCTGGAGACCATCAACGCCGGCGTGGACTCCATCCGCGATGCCGTCAACGCCCTCAACTAAAGGAACCGCAATGATCCACGTCAAGACCAAGTTCGAGCGCCCCGACGCCGACGTCGTCGCCCGCCTCGCCAAGTTCTCCTCCGCCACCATCCACGAAGCCCAGGGCCGCCGCGGCGCGCTGAGCTCCAGGATCAAGCCGATCGACCGCTCCATGTCTTTCTGTGGCCCGGCCGTCACCGTTGCCTGCGCTCCGCAGGACAACCTCATGCTCCAGGTGGCCATCCACTACGCACAGGCCGGCGACGTCGTGCTGGTCGGTGCGCAGGAAATGGCCGAGGCCGGTACGTTCGGCGACGTCCTGGGCAACGCCATGAAGGCCAAGGGCATTGCGGCAATGGTGACCGACTCCGGCGTCCGCGACACCCAGGACCTGATTGAACTGGGCCTGCCCGTGTTCTCCGGCAGCGTGTCCATCAAGGGCACCGTCAAGGAAACCCTCGGCCCCATCAACCACCCGATCGTCTTCGGCGACGAGATCATCTACCCGGGCGACATCCTCCGCGGCGACGCTGACGGTGTGGTTGTGGTCCGCCGTGAAGAAGCCGAGGAAGTCATCGCGCTTTCACAGGCCCGCGACGACCACGAGCGCGAGCTCATCAAGCTCTACCACGACGGCGGCAACACCATTGAGCTGTGCGGCCTCACCGAGAAGCTCAAGCAGAAGGGCCTGCTGGTAGAGGACTAGATTTCCACGCTAAAGGGCCGGTCACCTCGGTGACCGGCCCTTTTGGTGTGTTGCCTTGTGCAGGCTGCAGGCTGCAGGCTGCAGGCCGCACGGCCACACGGCCGGCGCGGTTTGTGGGCGGCGTGGCGGGGCACAATCCGTTGCCCGGCGCAGGCACAAGTAGGCGCCACACAAATAAGGCGCCTTGCCTGGACTGTGGGTCCGTGGCAGGGCGCCTTGGGTGCGGTGCGGCGGTGATTGACGTACGACGGCGGCTGGCCGGGTTTGGCGGGGCGGCCGGCGGGTGCGTGGGATTTAGTCGAGGCCTGCGTGTCCGGGGCGGGTGTCCACGAGGTGCCATTCGATGCTGTTTCCGGCGTGGGCCGGCATCAGGCTGCCTTCGAAGACGAACAAGGGTTCGCCGACTCCGCCGATGGGACGCCAGAAACCATTCCGAGGGCAGTGAAATCCGGTACGTGCGCTGATCGTTCCGCGGGTTGGATTGGAAACCCATCCGGTCGAGTTGATCTTTTTCACCGTTTTATCCTTTGAACAGGCCCGCGGTTTCCGTGGGTTGTATTTCGAATTTCTTGTTAATTCGATATTAGGTAACTCACACGGTTTTGAATAAGACCAAAGCTGTCTGTCCGGATAAGACTTCGTTATGGATGCGCGGGCAGCTGCACCGGGTCCGTTCCATACTTCGAGATCAGCTGCTGGTGCAGCATCTCCTTGACCACCAGGAGCACCGCCGAGGCAGCCTCGGAGAGCGGCTCGTGGTCCGGCGTGCAGAGGGCAATCTTGCTCTGCAGCCCGGGTTCGACGATCCGCAGGACCTTGAAGTCCTGGTCCGGGAACAGGGCATCGGCCGCCGATTTGGGGACCACGGTCCCGCCCAGGTTTGCCCTGATGAGGCGGGTGAGCGAGGGGACGGACTCCACTTCGCCCACCAGCCGGAGCTCGAGGTCCTGGTCTGCCATGCCCTTCTCGATGATCTGGCGCAAGGTGTGGTTCTTTTCCGGCAGGAAGAGCCCCACCGAGCTGGCTTCCTTGAGGGTGATGGTGCTCTTGCCGTGGGTCAGGTCCACGTCAGGGTGGACCACCAAGTGAAGATCCTCCACGATCATGGTGGTGAACTGCACGCCGCGGATCTTCCCAGGCTCGTAGATGAGCGCCATGTCGAGGCGCCCGTTCTTGATGGCCTCGCTCAGGACGCCGCCGAAGATCTCCGTCAGGTGGACCACGATGTCCGGGTAGCGCCGTCCCACTTCGCTGATGATCTGGGGCGTCAGGCTCGAGGCCATGCTGTACGGCGCGATCGCGATCGAGACGCGCCCGGACGGTGCTGCGCCGGAGGTGGCCACGTCCTGCCTGGCCTGCTCAACCAGGCGAAGGATGGACTGCGCGTGTCGGTACAGCGTGTGGCCGGCCGCCGTGGGCTCCACCCCTTGCTTGCTGCGGATCAGCAGGCGTTGCTTGAGGTCCGTTTCCAATGCCGAGACCTGCTGGCTGAGTGCCGGCTGTGCCACGTGCAGGGCGGCAGCGGCTTTGGTGATGCTCCCTGAATCAACGATTTGGACGAAGTATGAGAGCTTCCGCGTGTCCATGGATCTACCTTCCTTGGGAGTCACGAGTGCCGGGTGGGGGAGTCCCAGGATGGCAAGTCCCGATGATCAAATATAGCGGCACTGCCAGCGCGTGGTTGGTGGGACCGCGGACACAGCCCACGGTGGTGCACGTCATAACGGAGAGCTATCACGGGATAGCTATTAGGTCTTTGTGCAACGTGGTTGACCAATGCGAGACTTTTGGAAAGAACTTGCGGCGACGCTTGGGAATTCCAGCAGCGATTGCCATTCTCCGGAAATTATCCTTTGCCTTTCTGAAGGCTGTTTATTGTCCGGACCATATTTGCAGAACCACGGAAAGAGAACCACGTGAACCGGATGATTGATCTTGTTGCGGATCTCGGAGAAGGATTCGGCGCCTACACCATTGGCGACGACTCGGAGCTCCTGGAGATCGTCTCAAGCGCCAATATCGCATGCGGGTTCCACGCGGGCGATCCGGACATCATGGCAGCAACCGTTGCCGAGTGCGTCCGCCGCGGAGTCGGCATCGGAGCACACCCGAGCTTTCCCGACCTGCGCGGCTTCGGTCGCAGGGACATGGGCCTTTCTGCGAGCGAGGTCCAGAACGATGTCTTGTACCAAATGGGTGCCCTGAACGGCTTCGCGGCCTTCCACGGCACCAAAGTGACCCACATTGCTCCCCACGGACGCCTGGGCAACCTGGTAGCCGTCCGTGCCGACTACGCCAAAGCCGTCGCAGAGGCAGCCGCCCGCGTGGACAACGAGCTCATCGTCGTGGCGCAGGAAGGTGAACTCGCCAAAGCCTCGCGTGAAGCAGGGCTGGATGTAGCGATCGTAGGCATTGTGGATCGCGCCTATCAGGAGGACGGCACGCTGGTTCCCCGCAGCCAACCCGGTGCGGTCCTCCACGACCCCGCAGAAATCGTGGAGCGGACCCTCCGCATGGTGGTCGAAGGCAAGCTCCGCTGCGCCAACGGCGTAGACATGGACATCGACGTCGATACCGTCCTCCTGCACGGCGACAACCCCGGCGCCGTGGAACTCGCCCGCCTGATCCGCTCCGAGCTGATCGCAGCCGGTGTGCGCATTGCTCCGCTGGCCGAGGTCATGGACGCCAAGAGGAAGGCGGCCTGACATGTCCGTCCTGACAGTGGCTCCTACCGAGATCTACGAATCGGGTGATTCCGCGCTTCGGGTGGTTGCAATCTCGGCGGCCAGCGAAGACAACTGGCTGACGGTCCACCGCCTGGCCGACTGGCTGGAAGACTGCGGTGCCGAGGGCCTCCATGCTGCGGTTCCCACCTACGACTCCGTGCTGGTTGAGT
Source organism: Paenarthrobacter sp. NPDC018779 (assembly GCF_044391085.1). Classification (NCBI taxonomy): domain Bacteria; kingdom Bacillati; phylum Actinomycetota; class Actinomycetes; order Micrococcales; family Micrococcaceae; genus Paenarthrobacter; species Paenarthrobacter sp. NPDC018779. The sequence continues at coordinate 52,369 of NZ_JBIRZS010000010.1, forward strand.
TCGATCCCGTGATGGTGTCCGCCGGCCAGATGCGCGCCTTCGTCAAGCTTGGCCTGGGCGAACTCGGTCGGTCCGCAGGTTCTGCGGCATCTCCCCGTGAGTTCGACGTTCCCGTGGTCTACGGCGGCGAATTTGGCCCGGACCTGGAGAAAGTCGCCGAATACCAAGGCATCTCCACCGAGGACGTCATCCGCCTCCACACCGAGAAGACGTACACCATCCGTTGCCTGGGCGCACCCGCCGGTTCCCCCATGATGGACGGGCCGGCGTTCCCCAAGCCCGTGCCCCGCTTGAAGGATCCGCGGCTCAGCGTTCCTGCCGGCGCCGTCTCGGTTGCCGGCCGCCAAGCCGTCATTGCCCCGGCAGTGGCACCAGGTGGCTGGTGCGTCATCGGCCAGACCCCGTTGACCGTGCTCAACATCCGCCGCGAACCATTGGTCCCCTACAAGCCCGGTGATATCCTCCGGTTCCGCCAGATCGACGTACGTGACTTCCACGCCTTGGCCGGCAACGAACTGGCACCCCGGGAAGCGGAGGCACGGCCATGACCGGCGAAATCCGCATCCAGCAGCCCGGCAATTCGGTGGTCACGGACCTTGGCCGCTTCCGTGGACCCCGTTTCGGGCTCCCCGTGAATGGTGCCCTGGACCAGTACTCCGCTCGTGCTGCCAACATCCTGGCCGGCAACCTGGACAACGAACCCCTTGTGGAGATCACCGCCCTGGACTTCCGCATGACCACCAGCGTGGACATCCTGATCGCGGTAACGGGTGCGCCCTTGACGCTCACTGTCGGTGGACGCCCGTGCAGCCAGTGGGAGCCGGTTTCGGTCCGCGCCGGCGAGTCGGTTTCCATCCGTGGCATCCACAGCGGCCTCCGCGCCTACCTGGCAATTCACGGTTCGGTGGAAGCGGAGACACTGCTGGACAGCGTCGCTCCGGACACGGTGGTGGGCTTCGGCCTGCAGCTCAAAGAAGGCACCACCCTTGCCACCAGGCGCACCGTGGGTCCGGTGCGGCAACCCTACTTCGATCTCCCGCTCTTTCGGTTGGGCCTAGAGCGTCCCAGCATGGGACCCAACCTGTTGGTCGACGTAACCGACGGGCCAGACGTGACCGAATTCGGTGAATCCGGCGAACTGCTTTTCTCCTCCGAATACACCGTCAGCGGCCGCAGCAACCACATCGGCCTTCGACTTGGCGGCGAACTACCGGAAAGAACCTCAAGCGGCGAGGTACTTTCCCGCGGTGTGCCAGTGGGCGCCGTCGAGGTTCCCTCCAGGGAAGAATTGCTGGTCCTGCACCGCGGACGCGGCGTCACCGCCGGGTACCCGGTCCTTGCAGTAGTCACCAGCAACGGACTGGATGCCCTGGCCCAAGCGCGGCCGGGGGACAAGCTCCGCTTCCGCAAGACTTCGGTGGCAGACGCAACTGCCGCCCATCGACGCTCGCGGGCGCAGCTTGAAACCCTCCGCGAATCCGTCACCACCGTTTTTGGACTCCTCGGCATTGGATGCCGGCCCCAATGGCAGGACCTGCCGGTTGCGGCATGCAGCTGAAGAACCTGTCCTCGTAACCCGTAGGCGTTGCTACGTTCATCCCCAGTAAGGAAAAGTCATGACCGCACCAGCAAATGCTGCGCCGGAGCAGCATGAGCGGCTCACAGGCCGCCAAACCCGCAAGGTTGTCACCGCAGGTTGTGTTGGCATCTTCGTGGAACTGTACGACAACGGTATTTTCGCCTTCATGGCGGGAACGCTGGCGCTCGTGTTCCTGGCCCCCGGAAACCCGGACAACGCTCTGCTCTTTGTGTTCGCGGGCTACGCGGTCTCCTTCTTCGTCCGTCCGCTCGGCGCCATCGTTTGCGGCTACCTCGGCGACCGGATCGGCAGGCAGAAGCTACTGGTGTTCGTGATCATGCTGATCAGCGTCGCCACCGCTGGAATCGGCTTGCTCCCGCCCTATGCGGCCATCGGCATTGCTGCCCCCATCCTGTTGGTCCTCCTGCGCCTGGTCCAGGGCTTTTCCGTGGGCGGCGAAGCTGCCGGCGCCATGACCTTCCTCGCTGAGCACGCCCCCGAAGGCAAGCGCGGCATCATCACCTCCTACGCCCAGATCGCGTCCTTCGCGGCACTGCTCACCGGTACCCTGGTTGCCTACGCCATGTCCCCGTGGCTCACCCAGGCAGCGATCGACGGCGGCGGCTTCGGTTCCTTCGCATGGCGCATCCCGTTCCTGGTCGCCATCCCCATGGGCATCATCGGCTGGTACATCCGCAAGGCCATCAGCGACACCCCCAACTTTGAAAAGCTCAAGGAAGAGGGCGGGCTTTCCAAGAACCCGCTCAAGGAAGCCCTGGCCAGCCCGGTCCACCGCCGCGCCATGCTCCTGGCACTCTTCATTCCGCTGATGAACGGCTCCGGCTACTACGTCCTCTTCTCCTACATGCCCACGTTCCTCAAGGGCAAGCAGCTCAACTTCACCATCGGCGAAGCCCTGCTGGTCACTGCCTGCAGCCTCGTGGTTATCTGCATTGCCATCCCGTTCATGGGCGCCCTGTCCGATCGCCTGGGACGCAAGAAGGTCATTGCCGGTTCGGCCATCGCCATGGCTGTCCTTGGCATCCCGTCCTACGCGCTGATCGCCACCGGCCAGATGGGCCTCGCCATCCTTGGTGCCTGCATCATGGCCGTCATCTTCGCTGGCCACACCGCTGTGATCCACATCCTGCTCGTGGAACTTTTCCCCACCCGCGTCCGCTACTCCGCCTACGGCGTGGGCTACAACATCTCCTCGGCACTGTTCGGTGGTACCGCACCGCTGCTCATGACCTGGCTGATCAGCAGCACCAACAACATCTACATGCCGGCCTTCTATGCAGTGGTCACCGCCTTGGGCACGCTCATTGCGGTCAGCACCGTCAAGGACCGCGCGCACGAACCACTGCGCGACGCCTAAGTATCTACAACCGGCGGGTGCTGTCGCTGAGCGATGGTGCCCGCCCCTTTTCCCACCTTTTTGGAGGATCCCATGTCATTTTCCGACTACACCACCGCCCTGGTCACGGGTGCGTCCACCGGTATGGGCGCCGCGATCGCTGAGCGCCTGGCCAAGCGCGGCCTCACGGTCCACGCCGTGGCCCGCAACGAGGAACGCCTGGCCGAACTGGCCGAGCGCACCGGTGCTGTCCCGCACGTGGTGGACCTGACCGACACCGCAGCGCTGACCGCCGCCGTCGGGGACCTCAAAGTGGACGTACTGGTCAACTGCGCCGGGGTGTCCCGTCCCGGGAACATCCTGGATTCCTCCGAACAGGACATCGACGAACTGGTGGACGTGAACCTGCGCGGCCTGCTCCAGCTCACCCGCCTGGTCCTGCCGGGCATGGTGGAACGGGACCTGGGCCACGTGGTCAACATCAGCTCCATCGCCGGGCTGTACAACTTCTACGGCCACACGGTCTACCACGCCACCAAGGCCGCGGTGCACCAGATCTCCCGGCAGCTGCGCAACGACACCGTGGGCAAACGCATCCGCGTCACCGAGATCTGCCCGGGCCGGGTGGAGACGGAAATCTTCGGCCGGAACATGGGCGGCTCCCCCGAGGCCATGGAAGAGGCCTGGAAGACCTACTACGAAGGCTACGAATCCCTCACCACCGACGACATCGTCAACGCCCTGGACTACGCGATCGAAACCCCGCGCCACGTGAACGTGGGCATGCTCGAGCTCATGCCCACCTTCCAGGTCCCCGGCGGACTCACCTTCGACCGCCGCTGAACCCGTCCGGCGCTGAACCCGTCCGGCGCTGAACCCTTTCCGGCGCTGTCACTTTCCAGTGCAGCGCTCCCACAGGTTCCGGTGGCACACACTCCCGTCACCGGAAAACACAAGCTGGCGGCCGCGTCCCACGCGGCCGCCAGCACCCGTATTACCACCCGCATAAGCACCCCGAGCCAACCCGCAGACCGGGTTTGACGCGCATTCCGGGGTCAACTCGCATCCGCGCTGAATGAAAGTCACAGCATGAGAAGGGCACTGTGCCTCGCTGACCGCAAAGACTGGGACGCAGAGGATTTCGACAACCTGGATAACAACCGGCAGGAACCCCGCCGGCAGCAATTCGTGTGCCTCGCCTGCGGAGGCAAGGCGATCTTCCGCTCCGCAGGAAACACCCGCAAAGCAACGTTCAGCGCGCGGCATCTCTCCGATTGCTGCCTGAACGCCCGGGCTTGGACCGTGTTCCGGTACCTGCAGTAGGCGCGCTGCCATGCCGCCCGCCAAAAAACCTCGGCGGGTGGTTCAGCCTGCTTCGGGCGTTTGGGTCAGGTGGTGCGTGGGGATCCGGTCCCGGTCATAGGTGATTTCGGTGTAACCGTGGGGCTGCGGACGACCGTCAGCGCCGAGGTTCACAAACACGATTTCCTCGATGGTCAGGATGCTCTGGCGCGTGATCATGTTCCGGACTTCGGCCCGCATGGTCAGTGATGTCCGGCCAAACTTCTTGGCGGTCAGGCCCATCTCGATCAGGTCGCCCTGCACGGCGGAGCTGACGAAGTTGATCTCCGAGATGTACTTGGTCACGGCACGGCCGTTGCCCAACTGGAGGATGGCGTAGATCGCGGCCTCTTCGTCGATCCACTTGAGCAGGCTGCCACCAAAGAGCGTGCCGTTGGCGTTGAGGTCCTCGGGCCGCACCCATTTGCGCGTCCGGAAGGTAATGTCTGCTTTTTCCATATGCCGAGATTATCGAAGTGTGCGGACGTGCGCCGGATGTTGCGTCTACATGCTCACCCAACTGAGTCGCAGTTGGGGTCGTTCCCAGCACTGAGAACGACCTCAAGTGCTACTCAGATGGGGCGTCCTAGGCCATGGCGGTGTGCGATGCGCTGTGGGAGTCGATTCGTTTGGAATAGCAGTACGAGTCGCTGACCCCGATGTACGGCCCAAAATTGGGTACCTCCGCAAAGCCGGCGCTCTCGTAGAAGCTGCGTCCGTCCGATTGTGCAGATCCGGCTTCGGCCGCAATGACCGTGAATCCGTGCGAGTGTGCCTGCGCCTCAAGTGCCGCAAGGATGGAACTGGCCACCTTCGACCCCCGGGCGTATGGCACCACATAAAGTCTCTTGATCTCGGCAGTGCGTTCATCGAGCATTCGAAGGCCGCCGCATCCGAGTGGCTGGCCTGAGCATTTCTCGTAGGCAACCACGAACACGGCCGTATCTGCTTCGGACGGCGGGGGACCCGGTTCGTGATCCGTGGTTCCGAATCGTGAATCCAGCTCTGCCTGCTGGGCCGCACGGAGGTCCGCGCCCACCGGATTCGCCCAGGTGACCTGCCGGATGTTGAGCCGGGGATTAGTCTGCATGTGTGCCTCACTTCGCTTTGGTGCCGCTGAGGTGTTGATGCGACTTAATCCTAGGAAGCAGCGGTTACCGCCGTGTTTCCTGTGCGTAAGCTTCGGGAGAACTGCAGTGGACGGCTACCACCTCGTCTTGTGGGGCCCGCTCTAAGCCGCATGCGAGCCACCACGCCCCTTCCAGAGCCGCACGGTTGTTGTGGTGCCCGCACTACACACCGTGCGAGCCACCTGAGCCCCTTCGAGAGCCCGCACGGTTGTTGTGGGGCCCGCACTGCGCCCCATGGAAGGGTCTTCGCACGCAAAGCAGACCCCGCAACGCGGTGTGGGGGTCAGAATGCTTCTCCGGTGGGGTCTTCTGTGGTCTGGTCTGCCAAAGCCAGTCCGCCCACGGGGATCTGGTCCCAATGCAGCACACGCCAGCCATTCTTCGGGTCGCCCTCAAGAGCGACGATTCCCGTATTCGGCAGCTGATGGGTTTCGGCGAACAACGTATCTATGTCTTCGGCCCTTCGTCCGGCCCAGCAACGGATGGCGGCGCCATGGCTGATGATTGCCGCCGTCGCATGACCTGCAGCGGCCACCTTTTCCACCGACGCGTCGAACCTGGCGAAGAAATCATGTCCTGTGAAGGCCCCCGGCATCCGCACATCGAGGTCACCGCTGCTCCAAGCGAACACCGTGCCCATGTAGCGCCTGTGCGATTCATGATCGGTCTTCTTCTCCAGCGCACCGGCCTCGATCTCATGGACACCATCCAGGATCTCCGGTTCCAGCCCAGTCGCCTTGGCCAGGGGAATTACAGTGCGCTGCGTGCGGAGCAGCGTGGACGTGTACAACGCCTCGATTGACTCGTCCTTGAGCGCCTCCGGCAACGCTGCTGCCTGCCGTTCGCCCAGTTCGGTGAGCCCTGGCCCGGGAAATGCCGTATCCAGCTCACCCGCGACGTTGCCGGGGGTCTGTCCGTGCCTGATCAACAGGAGCTTCATGGCTGCTCCGCTCCTCACTAGTAGCCGGGTTGCCGTACCGTGGTTCGCGTTCCCGCGATTCCGAGTCCAGCCTAGCCTTCGGCTGTGACACCCAGCCCACCACCCCGTGCCACTCAGCAGATCCCCGAGGTTCGCAAATCTCCCGGCAACCCCGGGAAGTTGCAGCTATTTCACTGCAATTTTCGGTGCTGACTGCCGTCCCGGAGCGCCTTGAAGCCGCAGCGGCGGGCAGGGCACCAGCCCGGCCGCCGCCGTCGTTCGATTCTTCTTAGCCGTCCGAATCCAGTTACTGGAGGTGATCCACCAGCTTGTCGGCAATGCCCGTGTACTTACCCGGCGTGAGCGCAAGGAGACGCGCTTCGGCGTCGGCAGAGAGGCCCAGGCCCTGAACGAATTCCTGCATGCGGGCTGCATCCACGCGCTGGCCTCGAGTGAGGTCCTTGAGGCGCTCGTAGGGGTTCTCCATGCCGTCGACGCCAGCGATTGCCTCTGCACGCATGACCATCTGAATGGCCTCGCCCAGGACTTCCCAGTTGGTGTCGAGATCGCCGGCGAGAACATCCTCGGCGACGTCGAGGGCCTTCAGGCCCTTGGCGACGTTGGAGATTGCCAGGAGCGAGTGGCCGAAGGCAACGCCAATGTTGCGCTGCGAAGAGGAGTCAGTGAGGTCGCGCTGCCAGCGCGAGGTCACCAGCGTGGCGCCGAGGGTGTCCAGGAGGCCGTTGGAGATCTCCAGGTTGGCTTCGGCGTTTTCGAAGCGGATCGGGTTGACCTTGTGCGGCATGGTGGACGAACCCGTGGCCCCGGCAACCGGAATCTGGCGGAAGTATCCGATGGAGATGTAGCTCCAGATGTCCGTGCAGACATTGTGGAGGATCCGGTTGAAGCGGGCGATGTCCGCGTACAGCTCGGCCTGCCAGTCGTGGCTTTCAATCTGCGTGGTCAGCGGGTTCCACGTGAGGCCCAGGCCTTCCACGAAGGACTTGGCGACGGCTTCCCAATCCGCGCTGGGCACGGAAGCGACGTGAGCCGCGTACGTGCCGGTGGCTCCGTTGATCTTGCCGAGGTACTCGGTCTTCGCGATGCGGGCGAGCTGGCGGTTCAGGCGGTGTGCGATGACCGCCAGTTCCTTGCCAAGGGTGGTGGGAGTGGCGGGCTGGCCGTGGGTGCGCGACAGCATGGGAACGGTCCGGTTGGCTTCAGCCATTGCCTGGATCTGCTGGACAAGCGCGGTGGCGTTCGGGAGCCAAACGTCCTCAACGGCCCCCTTGATTCCCACGGCATAGGAGAGGTTGTTGATGTCCTCGGACGTGCAGCCGAAGTGCACCATAGCGGTGAGGTTTTCGATGCCGATGGCGGGGAGGCGACGGCCGATGTAGTACTCCACGGCCTTGACGTCGTGCACTGTAACGGCCTCGATCTCGGCGAGTTCGTTGACGGAGGCGGCGTCGAAGCCGGTCACGATGGCGCGCAGCTTGGCCACCTGGTCATCGGAGAGCGGACCTGCGCCCGGCAGCACGGACTGGCTGGTCAGGTGGATGAGCCACTCGACTTCAACGTGAACGCGATCGCGGTTGAGGGCGGCCTCGGACAAGTAGTCAACGAGGGGCGCGACGGCGGCACGGTAGCGGCCGTCAAGGGCACCAAGGGCGAGGGGTTCGGAAGCGAGGGACACGCGGGGGGATTCAGCCATGGTTCCTATTCTTTCATGCTCCCAGCTTGGGGCCGGAGTTGGTGACGGCGCTATGTGGATACGGCTTGCGTTATCCACATAGCCGAGCCGGCGCCTTATGGCGTTGCCCGCCCCCTCCGTAGCTTCGAAGTATCGATCAACACCACAACCTTTGGAGTAAACGGACCATGAGCGTCGGCTTGATGCCTGCAGCCACCCCGCCCACCTTCGATCCCCTGGAGTGCGCCTCACGTGGCCACGAAGTCCAAAGGCTGGCATGGCGCATCAAGAAATGCGTGGATGACGTTGACGCTGTGCTTTCCAGTCTGCGGCGGGTGCAATTGGATGATTGGCAATCCCCGGCCGGAAACCAATACAGGACCACGGTGGCAGTTCATGCCTCCGCCCTCATGCGCGCACGCGAGGCCCTGGACGATGCCGCGGCCACGGTGCTTCGCCATTCCCGCAACGTAGGGGCCTCAGATAGGGCTGGCTACTGATGTCTGATGCAGCGCCCATCGGTGCAGGATCCGCGCCCGAACCTGCTCCGCCGGTGCCGGACGGGATCCTTCGTATACGAGGTGGTGTGGGAGGAATGTCCTTCCAGCTCGACGAGCTCCTCCAAGGTGCCGCGGTGCTTGACCAACTGGCCCAGAGGCTTGGCAGCGTCGAGGTCGAGGCGCAGCGGGTGCAGGATGCATTGGAGCCCTTCTTATACGAGTCCTATGCCTCTGGATGCGCCGCTATTGATGCCGTGGCGGAAAGCAGGAAGGGGATTGCCGGCGTCCGTGCGGACTTGGCGGAGGTCAGCCGGGACGTCAGGGCCAGCAATCAGGCCTACGAGTTCGCCGAGGCCAAGAACGCACTGCTCGCCCGGACAGGGCTGGACCCCTGGAAAACACTGGGCCTGGAGAATACGGGCGGGTTCAGCTTGCGGGACACGACGGAAAACGTCATCGCCTTGGTTCTGTCAGCGGCAATGAATGTGGGCCAAGGCATGGTGCCCGGAGCGGCACTCGCTGTGGGCGTCATCCCCGGACGATCGGACGCCGGCAGCGCCTTGCGTGACGTTCTGGCGTTGCCAGGCACAGAGAAGTTTCGGCCGCGTCCGGTGAAGGCCGAACAGATTGGACAGGGAATGGAAAACGTGGATCCGTCCATGGCGGCAAACCTGAGAAGGCTCGACGAGATCCACGCCCGCGGTAAGGGGGAGATCGAGATCATCGAAGTTCACAATGGTTCCGCTAGCACCTGGATGGTGTTGATCCCCGGGACAGAACCGGAAAAAGCCAACATGGGTGGTGCCAATCCCCTCGATGAGGCCGGAATCGTCGAGGCCTTGGGCTACGGGTCCAAAGACGTTATCCCTGCCATCACCCAAGCGCTTCACGAGGCAGGAGCGGAAGCAGGAGACCAGGTTGTTGCGGTGTCCCACAGCCAAGGTGGAGTGCACGCAATGAACCTCACGCAGGACAAGGCGTTCCTCGCGGAGTTCGACCTCAGGTTTGTCCTGACGGCCGGCGCTCCAGTAGGGGGCGTTGTCGCTGAGCCGGGGATCAGCACCTTGCACCTGGAACACGCCGATGATTGGGTCCCCGGCTCGGACGGTCAGAAGAATCCGGACACCAAGGATCGTGTCACGGTAACCCTCACCAACCCCGCCCGCACACCGCCCGGGGAGGGGTTTGGCCTTGGTCCGGGGCACCGGTTGGAGACGTACGCCGTGGGAGCCGAGGAGATTGCCCGCAGCCAGGATCCCTCGCTTGTGGCGTCAGCGGGGGCGTACGCAGGGGCCGTTGGCGCTGGCGGAGCTGCGACGGTCACCAGGTTCAGGTTGGTTCGCGATGCCATGCCTGAGAGGGTGCACAGCGATCCAAAACCCAGCGTGAGGCAGAGCAAATCCGAGGCCGGTACAAGGTGAGCCCCGCACAGCGGGCTCTGGGCGCAACCACTGATGACGCAGCGGTTGGCGAGCCAGGGAACGTGGGGACAGGGGTGGACTTCTCTTCACCCCTGCGGGCCCTAGCGCTTGCCGGTACCCGGGATGAGGCCGGCCACCATGCTGACGATGCTGATGATGATGGAAGCCAGGATGGCCGTCCAGAAAAACGAGTCGATGGTCAGGTGCACGGGCGTGAAGCTGCTGAGCCAGGCTGTCAGGTACAACATGGCTGCATTGATCACGATGGTGAACAGTCCAAGGGTCAAGATGGTCACGGGCAGCGAGAGGATCTTCACCAGCGGCCTCACGAACGCGTTGACTATGCCGAAGATCAACCCAATGAAGAGGTATGCCAGGACGATGCCCACTGTGTCTGCGTTATCAGTCAGTCCCGCATTCGTGGCGGCCTTTTCCGTGGCCGTCGTTGAGATTTCCAGGCCCGTCAGGAGCCAACTGGCCACCCACAAGGCAAGTCCATTGATAATGACGCGAACGATGAAGGAACCCATGCGCCCAATGCTTCCATATCCAGCTGTGTCCGGGCTGGACTCCACGGATTCGTGGCTGGCGCGGGAACCCGAACGATCGGTCTGGTGCCGGCATTGGAGGGCCCCAATCGAGGGGTGGGTGCCAGTAGGCTTGAAGCCATGACTACTACTGACAACGTGCCGGAGGGCGTACTCCCCCGCCCTGTCGTGGACAGGCTTCCGAAGTACGCCGCGGGCAAACCCCCGGCTCCCATTGAGGGCCTCACCAGCTACAAATTGTCGTCCAACGAAAATCCGCTTCCCCCGATCCCTGCAGTGTTGCAGGCCATCGCGGACCAGGCGGACATCAACCGCTACCCCGACCCCCTGGCAAGCAAGCTGCGGAACGCGCTCGCCGACTTCCTGGACATCCCGGCAGACGACGTCGTCACCGGTGCGGGAAGCCTGGGAGCGTTGAACCAGATCCTCACCACATTCGCCGGTCAGAATGATGACGGCAAGGCAGACGAGGTGATCTACGCCTGGCGTTCTTTTGAGGCATACCCCATCTGTGTTGGCCTCGCGGGCGCTGCGAGCGTGCAGATCCCGTTGCTCGACGATGGCCGCCATGACCTGGACACCATGGCGGCGGCGGTCACGGTGCGGACCAAAGTGATCCTGCTGTGCACTCCGAACAATCCAACGGGCCCCATCCTCACCGCCGAGCAAACCGAGCGCTTCATCCAATCGGTGCCGCCGAACGTGGTCATCGTCATCGACGAGGCCTACCAGGAATTCGTGCGTGATGCGGCGGCCGTGGATGGCATCAAGTTGTACCGGAAATATCCGAATGTCGTGGTTCTCAGGACGTTTTCCAAAGCCCATGGACTGGCCGGGTTGCGCGTCGGCTACAGCGTTTCCGGTCCGCTGCTCACCCAGCACTTGCGTGTCACTGCTACGCCATTCGCGGTTTCCCAAATTGCTGAACGTGCGGCAATCACTTCCTTGCAGCATTTCGACCAGGTTGTTGGAAGGGTACAAAGCCTGGTGGATGAACGGGACCGCATCACCAGTGGCCTCAGGGAGCTCGGTTGGTTCGTTCCCGAGGCGCAAGGAAACTTCGTTTGGTTGAATTTCGGCGAGCACAGTGGCGAATTCGCGGCCCTTGCGGCCGAGCAGGCGTTGTCCGTGCGGGCCTTCGGCACCGAGGGTGTCAGGGTCAGCATTGGAGAGGTCGAAGCTAACACCCGGTTCCTCGCCCTCTGTGCAGGTTATACAAAGGCACCGCTGGGTTCCTAGTGGTTAACAAATGCGCCTTCGCTACTTACTGCCTATAAAGTAAGGACCGAAAGCCAAAATATATGCCTATTCAGGAATGCATTCCTGAATAGGCATATATCCCCAGCGACAGACATTGCCCGGTCAATGGCCGCAGCAAGCAAGGAGACGGAATGGGCTCGACACAACTGCCCCCTGGGGCCGAGGAAACTCTGGCGGCAACGTCGGCGGCAGTGGCCGCCAACGATTCCGTGGAGATGGTCCAGTTGCTCGGCCCCGACGGAAAGCTGGGGGCCGATCCGGTCTTCTCCGACTACGCCAAGCGGATCGACCCCGAGAAGCTGCGGGTTTTTTACGCTGATATGGCCAAGATCCGGCGCTTCGACCAAGAAGCCACCGCGCTCCAGCGGCAAGGCGAGCTTGCCTTGTGGGTGCCGTTGACCGGGCAGGAAGCTGCCCAGATCGGCTCGGGCCACGCGAGCCAGGCCCAGGACTACATCTTTCCGACGTACCGCGAACACGGCGTCGCGCTGGTCCGGAACGTAGACCTCGCGGAATTGCTGAGGCAGTTCCGTGGCATCTCCAACGGCGGCTGGGATCCTCGCCAGAACAACTTCCACCTCTACACCCTGGTTCTCGCGGCACAGACGCTGCACGCGGTGGGCTACGCCATGGGAATCCAGCGCGACCAGAAGTTGGCTGCGGATTCAACCGACCCCAAGGCCGCCGTCATCGCCTACTTCGGTGACGGCGCAAGTTCCGAGGGTGACGTCCACGAGTCCATGGTTTTCGCGGCCTCGTACGACGCTCCCGTGGTCTTCTTCTGCCAAAACAACCACTGGGCCATCTCCGTACCCACGGAAGTCCAGACCAAGGTGCCGCTGGCCAACCGGGCGAAGGGCTACGGCTTTCCGGGCATCCGCGTGGACGGGAATGACGTCATCGCTGTGCACGCTGTCACCGAATGGGCGCTGGAGCATGCGCGTGAGGGCCGCGGTCCCGTGCTGATCGAGGCCTACACCTACCGGCTTGGTGCCCACACCACGGCTGACGATCCCACCAAGTACCGCGAGTCGGCTGAGGAAGCCGCTTGGCGCGAGAAGGACCCGCTGGATCGCCTGGAGAAGTACCTGCGTTCCGAAGGACTTGCCGACGACGCTTTCTTCGAGCAGGTCAAGGCCGACGGCGACGAACTCGCCACGTACGTCCGCGAAACCACCCACGGGCTGGAAGTACCGAACATCCGGGACGCCTTTGCCAACGTGTACGCCGAGCAGCATCCGCTGATCGCGGAAGAACTGGCCTGGTTCGAGGAATACTCGGCAGGTTTCGAAAGCGACGAGGAGGCAGCTAACTGATGGCAACCATGACCATTGCCAAGGCCATCAACGAGGGCCTGCGCGCTTCCCTCAAGAGCAACCCCAAGTCCCTGTTGATGGGCGAGGACATCGGCCACCTCGGCGGTGTCTACCGCGTCACCGACGGCCTCATCAAGGAATTCGGCGAAGACCGCGTCGTCGACAGCCCGCTGGCCGAGTCCGGCATCGTCGGGACGGCCATCGGCTTGGCGCTGCGTGGCTATTCGCCGGTCTGCGAGATCCAGTTCGATGGGTTCGTCTTCCCGTCGTTCAACCAGATCACCACCCAGCTTGCCAAGATCCATGCCCGGAGCCATGGCCAGTTGACCGTACCTGTGGTCATCCGGATCCCCTACGGCGGCGGTATCGGCTCGGTGGAACACCACTCTGAATCGCCTGAGGCACTCTTTGCCCATACGGCCGGCCTGCGCATCATCTCGCCGTCCAACCCCCACGACGCTTACTGGATGATCCAGAAGGCCGTCGAATGCCAGGACCCCGTGATCTTCTTCGAACCCAAGCGTCGGTATTGGCTCAAGGGTGAGGTGGACGTTGAGAACGCAGGCCTTTCCGAGGATCCGTTCAAGGCACATGTGATCCGCGAGGGCACGGATGCCACCATTGTGGCCTACGGTCCGCTGGTACCCGTGGCGCTGGCTGCTGCCAATGCCGCGGCGGAGGACGGCCGCAGCATCGAGGTCATCGACCTCCGCTCCATTTCCCCGCTGGACTTCGACACCATCGAGGAATCGGTCAAGAAAACCGGCCGCCTGATCGTTGCCCACGAGGCACCCACTTTCGGCGGCATCGGTGGTGAGATCGCAGCGCGCATCACCGAGCGGGCCTTCCTGCACCTTGAGGCTCCCGTGATCCGCGTCGGCGGCTTCCACATGCCCTACCCGGTGGCGAAGGTCGAAGAGGATTACTTGCCGGACATCGACAAGATCCTCGAAGCACTCGACCGCTCCCTGGCCTACTAAACCGCCCTGATCCAGCCCGCAACTGCAGGGCGCACGGAAAATCCGAGGACCACTGTGACTGTAAAGAAATTCAACCTGCCGGACGTTGGCGAAGGCCTCACTGAAGCCGAGGTCGTGGCCTGGAAGGTCAAGCCCGGCGACACCGTTGCAATCAACGACGTCCTGTGCGAGATCGAGACCGCTAAATCGCTGGTAGAGCTGCCTTCGCCTTTCGCCGGCACGGTTACGGAGCTTCTTGTCGAGGAAGGCGTCACGGTTGAGGTGGGGACGCCCATCGTGGCTGTCTCGGACAACCAGTCGGGCGACGCAGCTCCGCAGGCACCGGTGCCCTCGGCTGAGGAGGACTTCACCCCGATTCACGGAAAGCTGTCTGCGGACCCGGCAGTGACGCCCACGTACGGCAAACTGCCCGCGGATTCCGGCGACGCCCTCGCCGGCGGTCCGCTGGTAGGTTCCGGTCCAAAGGCCGACGCCGTCAAGCGCCGCCCGCGCAAACGCCCGGCTGCTGCTTCGGCTGGCTCGGTCCGGGTGGACGAGAACGCCGAAGGCACCGTGCAGGACCACCAGTCCGTCCTTGAAGCCCAAGCAGCCGTTTCGTCGGTGACGCACAGGCCGCACCCGGCTCCCGCCGTCGTCCGTCCTGCTGCCCCCGCCCAAACTGCCGCGGCCCAAACTGCGCCGACTCAAACCGCACCGGCACAAGCAGCACCGGCGGCGCAGAGCCAGCCCGAAGCCCAGCAGCCGGCATCCCGCGGCGCTGCGATCAGCGGAACCATCAGCGGATTGGTGAACAAGGTGCTGGCCAAGCCGCCGGTGCGGAAGTTTGCCCGCGACCTCGGAATCGACCTCGCCGACGTCGTAGCCACCGGGCAGCGTGGTGAGGTGACCCGGGAAGACCTGGTCAGCTATCAGGCACAGCGGGACGCGGAACTGGACCAGGCAGACTCGTTCTGGGGCGCCTCCAAGAAGCCGCAGGACCAGCGAATCGAGCGCGTACCAGTGAAGGGTGTACGCAAGGCGACGGCTAAGGCCATGGTGGATTCGGCTTTCACGGCGCCGCACGTCAGCATTTTCGTGGACGTCGACGCGAGCCGGACCATGGAATTCGTGAA
Source organism: Paenarthrobacter sp. NPDC018779 (assembly GCF_044391085.1). Classification (NCBI taxonomy): domain Bacteria; kingdom Bacillati; phylum Actinomycetota; class Actinomycetes; order Micrococcales; family Micrococcaceae; genus Paenarthrobacter; species Paenarthrobacter sp. NPDC018779. The sequence goes on from NZ_JBIRZS010000010.1 coordinate 67,525, forward strand.
GCGCCTCAAGGCTTCGCGCGATTTCGAAGGCATCAAGGTTTCACCGCTGCTCATCCTGGCCAAGGCAGTCATTTGGGCGGCAGCGCGGAACCCCAGCGTGAACGCCACGTGGGTGGAAAACGCCGACGGTAACGGTGGCGCTGAAATCCAGATCAAGCACTTCATGAACCTTGGCATTGCCGCGGCCACGCCGCGCGGCCTCATGGTCCCCAACATCAAGGATGCCCAGGATCTCTCCCTCAAGGAGCTCGCCTTGGCACTCAACGATCTGGCTACAAAAGCGCGTGCCGGAAAGACGCAGCCCGCCGAAATGCAGGGTGGCAGCCTGACCATCACCAATATCGGTGCCCTGGGCATCGACACGGGAACGCCCATCATCAACCCGGGTGAAGTGGCGATCATCGCGTTCGGCACCATCAAGCAGAAACCGTGGGTCCTTGACGGTGAGGTGATTCCGCGCTGGATCACCACTCTGGGCGGTTCCTTCGACCACCGCGTGGTGGATGGCGACCTGTCCGCGCGCTTCATGGCGGATGTCGCCGCGATCCTGGAAGAACCGGCGCTGCTGCTTGACTGACCGCAAGGCCACTGCAGTTTCGATAGTTACTGAGCCACAGCTCGTCACGGGAACGTGGCGGACTGTGGCGCGGGTGTTGACGGAGGTCTTCCAGCCGCCGGTGGTGGTGAGCGTCCTCCTGCTGATCAGCCCGGCCATCGAACCCGGTTTCCCTGGAACCATGTGGTTTGGCTTGTTGGCCGCTTTCTTCGTGTGTGTCCTGCCCTTGGCCTACGTCCTGGTGATGGTGAAACTGGGCAGGATCACCGACCATCATGTCAGCGATCGTCGCCAGCGCACTCCCTTGCTGCTGCTTGCGCTGGCCTCGGTGGTGGTCGGCCTCCTGGTGCTCCAATGGCTGCACGGGCCGGTGAGCATCGCCGTCATGATCATTGCCTTGATTGGCGGGATCGGTGTCTTGGCCGTGGTCAGCGCCTTTTGGAAGATGAGCGGGCATGCCTCGGCTATCTCATCGGCGGCTGTCATCGCCGTATTCATGTTTGGACCGGCCTGGATGCCGTTGTTGCTGCTGATCCCGGCTGTGGGCTGGTCCCGCGTGGTGCTGCGGGCCCACACGTTGGCGCAAGTCGTTGTGGGCTCTGTTTTCGGCGGCGGCGTCATCGCCGGCCTGTGGCTGCTGCTCAGCGAGTGGATGCTCTGACCCGGAAGACGCTTTAGACAGCAAAGCCGCCTTAAACAGCAAAGCCGCCGGATCCCCGGCGGCATTCTTGCTGGTCCTGTTGGAGCGGCGCTTAGAAGGCCGGGTAGTTGACCAGCAACGCTTGGAGTTCCGAGGTGGACATGTGGTTGGCCATTTCCACGCTGATGCCCATGGCAATGGCTGCAACGGTGAGCATGGCAACCAAGGCTACGGAGAGGAAGCGCCAGTCCTTGCGGAAGACGCTGCCGATGGTTTCCGGCATTTCAAGCTGCGGAGCGATGAGGTTGGGGGCGCTGTCCCAGGAGCCGTCGTCGAGGAGCGCAATGATGCGGTCGTTGCTGCGGTCGAAGTGCATGGTGCTGATGTTGTTGCCGTGGCGGGCAAGCAGGATGTCGTGTCCGACGCGCTGACGCGGCTGCAAAGTAAGCAAAGAGAGATCCCCTGAAATCGAAAGAGTGGTGGTGGCTCACGCCATTGGGGGCATCTCAATTTTATAACGGTTGCTTGTGCGAACTTGTCCAAAAGACGCCAAAAGCCGGGTGAGGCTGCCCACCCGGCGGCGTGATTCGGATCGCTTAAGGTTCGTCGGTCTTGGCGATGTAGACGTCGCAGGGGGCGTTGTGGGCCACTGTGTTCGCCACGCTCCCCAGCACCCGGCCGAGGCCCTGCATGCGTCGGTTACCCACCACGATCAAGGCGGCGTCAAGGACTTCGGCTTCCTTGACCAAGGCTTCTCCGGGCTTGCCCCGCGCCGAGGAGTAGGTGACTTCAAGCCGCTCGTCATGCAGCTGTTCGGCCACGGCGCGTGCCACTGCTTCAGCTTCGGCGGCATCTGAGACGATCCAGCGGTCGGTACCGATCTCCACCACTTCGGTCCTGTTGCTGTCGAAGGCGCTGACCACGCGAAGGGAGGCGCCCAGGCCGATGGCCAGTTGCTGGGCGGCTTTGGCTGCCCGCAGCGCGGTTTCGCTGCCGTCGACTCCTACAATGACAACTCCGGTCATAGCGATGCTCCTTCATTGCTGGCTTGGATGGCCTCTGCGAGTACAGGGGCCAGACGACGTACGCCTTCGGCAATCGTAGCCGGAGGTACCGCGCTGAACGCGAGGCGAAGTTTGTTGGAAGGCCCGTCGGCAGGGACGAATGCCGCTCCGGGTATAAACACCACGCCGGCGTCGATGGCCTTGCCCAGCAAGGGGTAGGTGTCCACGCCCTCAGGCAGCGTCACCCAGACAAAGAAGCCACCATCGGGGCGGGTCCACGTCAGCCCGGAGGGCATGTGCTCGTCCAGGGCGGAGAGCAGGGCCTGGCAGCGTTCGGCGTAGAGGGAGCGGTAGGTGTCGATCTGGCCGCGCCAATCGTAGTCACGGAGGTAGGCCGAAATCAGCATTTGGTTCAGTGGCGGTGGGCACAGCGTCACAGATTCGGAGGCCAGGTAAAAGCGTCGCTGCAAGTGCGCAGGAACCAGTGCCCAGCCAATCCGCAGGCCGGGCGCGAAGATCTTGGAGAACGAGCCGAGGTAGATCACGTCGTCCGGGTTGGCTGCGCGCATGGGTGCGATTGGATGGCCGTCGAAACGCAGCAGGCCGTACGGGTTGTCTTCCAGGACCAGAATATTCGCGTTACGGCATATATCTACGATCCTCTGCCTGCGCTCTTGGGCCAGTGTGATGCCGGAGGGGTTGTTGAAGTTGGGGATGGTGTAGAGGAACTTGATGTTCTTGCCCTCTGACTGGAGTGCCGCGATCCTGGCCTCGAGAAGCTCAGGCACCAAGCCGTCGTCGTCCATTTCCACAGGTTCCACCTGCACCTGGTACGCCTCGAACGTATTCAAAGCGCCCACGTACGTGGGGTTTTCCACCAGGACAACATCGCCCGGGTTGCAGAAGACCTTCGTTGCCACGTCCTGGGCCGACTGGGACCCGGCGGTAACCACCACATTCTCCGGCGCCGCGTCGGTGATGCCCTCGGCGGCCATGACCTCGCAGATCTGCCGGCGCAACTCCTCGGTACCTTGTCCGCCGCCGTACTGCAACGCCGTCATACCCTCGTCGGCGATGATCCGCGCGGCAGTCTCACCGAGCTTTTCCAAGGGCAGCGACTGTAGGTACGGATTCCCGCCCGCGAGGGAGACCAGCCCAGGCTGCATGGAGATGTCGAAGACATCCCGCACGGCGGACTGCTTGATGTTGGCGGCCCGCGCGGAGAACAATCCCTCGTGCGGGTGAGCGGCTGTTGCAGCACGCTCGATGGCGTCGATGGCTTCAGCGGGCAGTGAGGTGCCGGCATCCAATGTTTCGTGGGTCACAGTGTTCAGGATACTCCCGAAGGTTGCTAATGAGGCAACATATGTTTTCAAGATCTCTTCCGAATCCGGGAGACCGGCTTTACGGAGGCGCGGCCAAGGGCTGGAATGTACTCATGACATCGAACCGGGGATCCGTGACCAAGGCCGAACACTTCCACAAACTCCACGATGCCGGGCCAACTCCGTTGGTGCTGGTCAACGTTTGGGATGCGGCCTCGGCACGGGTTGTCCAGGAAGCGGGGGCAACGGCGATCGCCACGTCAAGTTCCGCCGTCTCCTGGAGTTTGGGGTTCCGCGACGGGGACCACGTGCCGTGGGGCCTTGCGATGGCGGCGCTGGGTCGCGTGGTGGGCGCCACCAGCCTGCCGGTGACAGCGGACATCGAGACGGGTTACGGCCGCACTGACGATGAACTCCGTGCCACCATCAACGCCGTGCTGGATGCCGGAGCAGTGGGCATCAACATCGAGGATTCCGCCGAGGAGCCTTTGACGGACATCGCTGAGCAGTCGCGGCGCATCGCCCTGATACGCGCCACGGCGGACGACCGCGGGGTCCCGCTGTTCATTAATGCCCGCACCGATACCTATCTCTCGGGTCTCTTTACCGGGAATGCGTACGACGAAACCCTTGCGCGTGCCGAGGCCTACCTCACGGCGGGAGCTGACGGGATTTTTGTCCCCGGCGTGGTCGATCTGCACGTCCTTCACGAGCTCTCCAGCCATATTCCAGCACCCGTCAATGCTCTGGCGGGCGTCGGGGCGCCATCGCCTTTGGAACTGCACGACGCCGGCGTCCGTCGCGTCAGCATCGGCGGAAACACAGCCAAGGCCGCCTACGCCAAGGTTGCGCGGGTGGCCAAGGAAATCCTCGGCGACGGCAACTGGGCGGGGTTGGCCGGCACGCGCAGCCATGACGAGATGGATTCGCTGTTCTCGCCGGGGCCCAAGTACAGCATGTGACACGGCCGCGGAGCCAGTAAATGTACGACGGCGGCACCCGCCATAATGTCGGACCCCACCTATAGCTTGGGTTGAGTAAAGGGAAAGGGCAGAGGAGGGCCGAATGGCAAGACGCAGTGTGCAGTTTTGGCGCATTGAGCAGCTCAACGGAGATGCCCTCACCCGGCCGTTCCCTGCCCGGCGCGTTGCCGACGTCGTCCGGAAAGCCCGCGAGGATGGCACCGACCGCCACTTCACCTGTTCCGATGGCACGGTCCTGCTGGCCCAAACGGCGGCAGTCTCGCCGAACCCCGTGTTATTGCTGGACCGGGTACGGGATACCAACCTGCCCAGCGTCGGCGATGCCCTTGGTCGTCGTAAACCCCTGCCGTTGGCTCCCGGAGACCACCTTCTTGAAACCACTTATTTCGCCTTCCTGAAAAGGAATGTCATCGCTGTCCTCACCAGCGGCAACGGCCCCAGGGCTTCGCGCATGGGGGAGTACCTGGGTGGGATGCTCGGACTGGAGCCCGCGCTGGTTCCTGTGGTCCGGGAGGACATTGAGGAGATCCTGACACGCTTGGAGGTGAGCCGTTTCGAGTTCGCCCTTCCGGCCGAACGGTTGTCCGGGAAGTTGATGGAAGGCGAATGGGCCGACGTCCTGGACAGCGCGTCCCGGCTCGTGACCGAAGGCACGTTCCGGATCTCATTGAGTGTCGGGCGGTCCGGCAAGGCCGAGGACAAGCAACGGATCCGCGACCGCATCCAGCAGCTCATCGACCTTTTCCGGCGGGCCGGTTCCGTGGAGCACTTCGATTACGTGGTGGCCGAAGGCAAGGACTCACTGACCGGAGACCGCGAGGTTGTGGATCTGCTCAAGGAACGCTTCATCTCGCACATCGACGTTGATGCGGACGTGTTCAACGATCCCGCCAAGTCAGTGGCCGAGGCCGTTGCCATCCTGAACAAGCAAGCCCTGGATAATGAGGCCTTCTTCGCCCGAACCCTCCCCGACACCAAGGGGGTGCCCGACAACGGCGCGGTGCCGGACCTCGTGGCTGGTGGAATGGTCGCAGTCCGGGCGGCCATGGCCGCCGCGGTGGCCAGCCGGGAAGAGTCCGAGTCCCAGCAAGAACCCAAGTCCCGGGAAGCGCAAGGCGGTGCGGGCCATGAGCTTGTACGAGGTTGACGTTGAGCGGACTGGGCGACGCCGGACACTGTGGCGGTGGTTCCTGCTTCATCCACGTGCCGACTACGCCTGGGCCACCCTGGCGGTCCTCTTGTGGCTCGCCGCAGCGTTGGTTTTCCGTCAGCCACTGATCCTTGAAAGCGTTGGACCCGGGGCCAGGCGAACCCTCTTCCAGACGCTGGCTACCCTGGCCGGTGCCACAGCGGGGCTGACACTGACCAGCGTTTCCATGCTCATCAACGTCCTCGGCAAGAAGGCCGCGCCCGGACAACGTGAGCTGCCGTTGGAGAAGCTCACGGCCACGCACCGGCGCCAGATTGGCGAGGTGTTCCTTTTCGCTATCCCCGGTCTCGGTCTGCTGCTGGTCGTTGCACTGGCAACCCTGGTACTGGAGGGCGATGCGCCTACCGGCCTGTGGATCCCCGAGGCCCTGGTCTTCGTGCTGGCATTCGCGTCCGCCTTGTCCTTGCTGCGCGTTGCCTGGGCCCTCCGGCGTGTGCTGGCAATAGCCACGGCCTGAAGCAGCCCTGGGCCTGCGGCGTTCCCGCCCCCACCAAGCTCAGCGCAGGCTCAGCGCAACGTCCAGCGTCATCCCGTTGATGTAGATTTCCGCCCGCGTCGCACCGCTGGCCGACACCACCGTGTGGGTCAACTGGGCTTCGATCCGTGGAATGTCGCACACGCCGCCTGGTCGAAGGGAGCCGGTCAGGTTCACCACCACCGTGGATCCGCTGACGTACCCGGACACGAACTGCAGGGAGGACGCAGCGAGGGCATCGTAGAGCGCTGCGTCGTTATCCAAAGGCATGCCTGCACCCAACAGCCGGCCGAGTGCCACGGTCAACGGGTCGCCGGGGGCCGCTGCGCTCCGCACGGCAACCAGGCTGTCATTGCACCCGAACCGCACTCCCCGGGAGCCGCCGTCGTTGATGGCTACGTAGTAGACGGCCGGGCCGAGGTCCGCCGGAGGCTGTGCGGCGGCCGCACGCGCGGCTGGAGCCACAGCGCCCTGCGACGTGCTCGGCGCGGACGTGGCTGGCGTGGAAGCGGCCGGGGCGGACGAGGCCGGGGATGTTGATGGACCGACGGCGGCACCCGGCGTCGGCGTGCTGGTTGGGGTGCTGGATGTGGTCCCTGTGCCAGGTCCGGAAGCCGTGGATGCAGGGGACGGAGTGGTGGAAGCGGGTGCGGATTGTCCGCTGGCCGGCGATACTGACGATCCGCCGGTCGGGGTTGTTGGCGTCGGTGAAACGATCGGATCCAAGGGGGAGGGGAGGCCCGGAGACGGTACGGCGGCAGCCGGGGAAGCAGTGCCAGTCAAAACGCCGCCGCCCGGTGAAGCCTCGGGCGATGGCGTGCAACCAGCCACCCACAAACTGGCCATGAGGCAGGCAGCCGCGATCGCCGTCGTACTTTGCAGTCCCCGCCCGGCACGCATGACAGCCCCACGCTCCTGTCCGTTTACCTGTCCTCCAACGTTAGGCCGCCCTAGCGGCGAGGAACATGCCTCTTCGGTGTCGGTTCGGACAAGAGTTGGTTACGCCGGGGAATGGAAATGCCCCCGTTCTGCCTGGGGCAAGCAGGCGGAACGGGGGCAAGAAAGGGGGAGCCTTAGGCGGCGACCTCTTCTTCCTGCACGGCAGTCAGGGGCTCGAAGATTCCCTTGATCTGCTCAACAACCTCGGCGTCGTCCTTCGGGTGCAGTTCGGCGAAGCGGATCATGGAGCCCGGAACGGCCAGCTTGACGTCCTCCAAAACCTTGGCGCCGGCGATGCCCACAGCCTTGCGGGCTTCGTCCTGCGCCCAGACGCCGCCGTACTGGCCAAAAGCGGTTCCGACGACGGCGGTCGGCTTGCCGGCGAGGGCGCCGGCGCCGAAGGGGCGGGACAGCCAGTCGATGGCGTTCTTGAGGGAAGCGGGCACGGTGCCGTTGTGCTCCGGAGTGACAAGGAGGATGGAGTCGGCCTTGGTCGCGGCTTCGCGCAGGGCGGCGGCTTCGGCGGGAACCTGGCCTTCGACGTCGATGTCTTCGTTGTAGAACGGGATGCTGCCCAGCGAGCCGTGGATCTGGACATCGACGTCCTCCGGGGCGTTCAGCTGGATGGCTTCGGCGAGCTTCTTGTTGTGCGAATCAGCGCGGAGGCTGCCGACGAGGGTAAGAACAGTGCTCTTGGACATTGGGTTCTCCTTGGTGAGTATTTGAGCCTTCACCGATACTAAACGGACCGCGGTCCGCTTTCTATTCCCGGGTCTAGAATGTTTCTTGTGAGCTTCATCCCAATGCGGCCCGACGTACCCCTCGGGGCGCCCCACGAGCGCAGTGATGCCGCACGGAATCGCGAGCGGCTGCTCTGTGCTGCCCGCGAGTTGGTGGATGAATTCGGGGCGGAAGCGCTCACCATGGATGCGCTCGCGTGCAAGGCGAAGGTGGGCAAAGGGACGGTCTTTCGGCGATTCGGCAGCCGGTCCGGCCTCATGATGACTCTCCTCAGCGACTCTGAATCGGAGTTCCAGCGCGGCTTCATGTTCGGGCCGCCGCCCCTTGGGCCCGGCGCGCCGCCCAGGGATCGGCTCGTTGCTTTCGGCGAAGGACGCATCTACTTTGTCCTCGAAAACGGGGACCTATGGAAAGCTGCCGGCGCTTCGACCAGGAACCGCTTCGACGTTCCGGCCACCGTGCTTGCCCATCGACATATCGAGGTCCTGTTGCGCGAGGCGGGCGTGCCGGACCCCTGGGTGATGGCGATGGCCCTGATCTCCGCACTGGACCCAGAACGCATCGTCAACGATGTCCGCGTCCATGGCATCTCGCCCAAACGGCTCACTGATTCCTGGGGCGAACTGGTCAGCCGCCTGGTCACCGCCCATTAGGGCCGCGGAACCAGCGGTCGTACCGAAGAAAAGCGCCAGCGTTCACCCGCGACGCACGCCCGCGTTCACCCATGATCCGCGCCCGCGTCCTCCCGTGATCCGCACTAGTGGCGTAACTTGCCGTTTCGTGACGCAGTCTGTACATAACAATCTGGCCGCAGGGGCGAAACTGGACCTCGTGAAGCGATATGTGAAGCAGTTATTGTGGTAGTTTCCTCTTGAATGTGACCCATGCCATACAACGGCCGGCGTTCACTGAAGGGGCTTTGGGGGTACATCACCCCTGTGCCAATTCGTAGCTGACACCGGCCACAGCCGGGAACCGCGGAAGGACCAGCTTTGAGCTTTGCCACGATCCAGGGCAGCTGCCCCACATGCTGAAATATCTGTTGAAGCGGTCGGGAATCTACCTGATCATGATCTTCCTGACCACGAGCGCGGGATACTTCCTGGCAGTCTCAACGCTCAAGCCGGCCCTGCTTGAGCAGGAAAAAATTCCGCGGCCAACCCCTGAGCAAGTGGCTGCCTCCTTCAAGGGCCTCGGCCTGGATCCCAACGCGAATCCCTGGGAGCGCTACGTCGAGTGGCTCGGCGGCATCGTCACCCGCTGGGACTGGGGCCGCAGTCCGAACGGCGCCTTCGTGAACGCCGAATTCGCGGACCGCGTGCTGGTGTCAACCAGGCTGTTCATCGCCTCCATCATCCTCACGCTGATCATCGGCGTGGCCCTCGGGGTATATTCGGCGGCCCGGCAGTACAAGTACCAGGACCGCGTCATCACGTCCTACAGCTACCTGGTCCACATCCTCCCCGCACCCATTGCCTACTTCCTGGTCCAGTTGGGTGCCATCAGCCTCAATGAGGCTGCGGGGCAGCGCATCTTCTTCGTGACGGGAATATCGACGCCGGGAATCGACCCTGGGTGGCCGGCGTTCGTTGACCTTGTGGCCCACTACGCCGTGCCCACCTTCGCGATGACCATCTTCGGTTGGGCGGGCTACCAGATCGCCCAACGGCAATACCTGCTGGACAACGTCAACGCCGACTTCGTCCGCACTGCACGGGCCAAAGGGCTCACCCGCAACCAGGCCATCCGGAAGCACGCGCTCCGCGTCTCCTTCATCCCGGTAGCCCAGAGCATCGCCTTCACCATCCCGGCCATCTTCACCGGCGGTTTCTTCGCCGAAGCAATCTTCGCGTGGCCTGGCATTGGCCTGTGGAGCATCCAGTCCATCGGGCTCCAGGACGTCAACGTTGCAACGGCCACCTTGGCCTACGGTTCGGTGATCTTCGCGATCGGCGCCATCCTTGCCGATTTCGCCACCACGCTGGTCGATCCGCGAGTGAGGGTGCAGTAATGACCAACATCATTGATCCGATCGCGGAAATCGACGAGTCACGGGTCTCCGACCACGACGTAGTGATCGGGAAATCCCGCATCATCTTCCGGCGCTTCATGCGGAACAAGACCGCAGTGGCAGGCTTGCTGATCTTCCTTGGCCTGTTTTTGTTCTCCTTGCTGGGCGGTTTCCTGACCCCGTGGGACACGGTCACCATCGATCCCTTCAACATCGGCATGGGCCCGTCACCGGAGCACTTCTTCGGCACCACCCAGGCCGGCATCGACCTGATGGCCCTCATCGTGGACGGAACCAGGACATCGATCTTCATCGGCCTGATCGTCGGTGGGCTGTCTGTCCTGATCTCCGCGGTCTACGGCTGCACCATGGCGTTCTTCGGCGGCAAGGTGGACGCGACCATGCTGTTTATCCTTGAAGCCCTCATCATGATGCCCGCCATCCTGGTGGTCGCCGTGGCAACCAGCGGCAGTGGCGGGCTCAAGGACCTGCCCAGCTGGCTCCTGTTGATCATCGTGTTGCTCTTCTTCAGCTGGATGGGAACCGCCCGTCTGGTCCGGTCCCTGTCCATGTCCCTCATGCAGCGTGACTACGTGAAAGCTGCCAAGTACATGGGCGTCCCTTCACGCCGCATCGTATGGCGCCACCTGGTGCCCAACATCGGCTCGCTCTTGGTCCTGGACTTCACCCGCGGCATCACTGGCGCGGTCCTGGCCGAAGTTGCTTTCTCCTTCATCGGCATCGGCATCAAGTACCCGGACGTCAGCCTGGGTGTCCTGATCGGCCAGGCGACAGGCCAGGTGTCTTCCTTCCCCTGGATGTTCTGGGTTCCGCTGATCGTCATGTTCCTCCTCACGGGTTCGCTCGCCATGATGAACGACGGCCTGCGCGACGCCTTCGACCCCAGCTCCAGCTCCATCGGACGGGCGAAACGGAAAACACCCAAGACTGTGAAGGGGGCCAGCAAATGAGCACCAACATTTCCCACACTCCAGCCGAACGGCTCCGTGACGCCGGCCTGTACGCTCCGGGCGATGCCGTGCTGAGCGTCCGTGACCTCAACGTCCGCTTCAACTCCGAAAACGGCGTGGTCCACGCGGTCCGTGGAGTGGACTTCGACCTCATGCCAGGCAAAACCCTGGGCATCGTGGGCGAGTCCGGCTCGGGCAAGTCCGTCACTTCCATGGCCATCATGGGACTGCTCCCGGAAACCGCTGACATCACCGGCTCCGTTCGCTTCAAGGGCAAGGAACTACTTGGCCTCAGCGACAAGGCCATGTGCAAGCACCGTGGCAACGACATTGCCATGGTGTTCCAGGACCCGCTGTCTTCGCTGACCCCCGTTTTCACCGTGGGCAACCAGATCATCGAGGCGCTCACGGTGCACAACCCCACCATGAGCAAACAGGCCAAAGAAGCCCGCGCCGTCGAACTTTTGCGGATGGTGGGCATCCCGAGCCCGAAGGACCGGCTCAAGGCCTTCCCGCACGAGTTCTCCGGCGGCATGCGCCAGCGCGTGATGATCGCCATTGCGATCGCCAACGATCCGCGGGTACTCATCGCTGATGAACCCACGACGGCGCTGGACGTCACCATCCAGGCGCAGGTGCTGGAAGTCCTCCACACCGCGCAGGAGGAGACCGGTGCCGCCGTCGTCATGATCACGCACGACCTTGGCGTGGTGGCCGGCATGGCGGACGACATCATGGTCATGTACGCAGGCAAGCCCGTGGAATCCGGGACTGTGGAGGACATCTACTACAACCCCCGGATGCCGTACACGCTGGGTCTCCTCGGCGCTGTTCCCCGCGTTGATTCGTCCGAGAAGCAGTCGCTGGTTCCCATCGAGGGAACGCCGCCCAACCTGGCCCTGCCGGTGACCGGCTGTTCCTTCGCGCCGCGTTGCCCGCTCGCCAGCGATGCCTGCCTGGAAGGTGAACCGGACCTCTGGAAGGTGCCGTCTTCCCACGCAATGGGCTCGGACGGCCATCGCGCGGCCTGCATCAAGTCGGACAAGCTGTCTGGAGACGCGGACGCACACAAGATTTTCCACGCGCCACCGGTGCCGGTTTCAAAGTTCGACGGCGTTCCCCGCCTTGAGCGCCAAAAGGTACTGGAACTCAAGGACGTAAAGAAACACTTCCCGCTGCTCAAGGGTGCCTTGATCAAGCGGCGGATCGGCACGGTGAAGGCCGTGGACGGTCTGAGCTTCGATATCCGCGAGGGTGAGTGCGTCTCGATCGTCGGCGAATCGGGGTGCGGCAAGACCACCACGCTCCTGGAAATCATGGAATTCCACCCGGACCAGGTGGGTGAAGTGGTGATCGGCGGAGTCAGCAACAAGGCAGCCACGGACAATAAGACCAAGATGGCCATGCGCAAGGAAATGCAGATGGTCTTCCAGGACCCCACCGGAGCCCTGGACCCGCGCTTCACTGTTTTCGAGGTCCTGGCCGAGCCGCTGGAAAACCTGGGCATGCCCAAGGCCGCGGTCAAGAAGCGGATCATGGAACTCATGCGCCTGGTTGGGCTGCAGCCGGACCACGTGAACCGCTTCCCCAACCAGTTCTCCGGAGGGCAGCGTCAGCGCATCGGCATTGCCCGGGCGCTCGCGGTCAACCCGAAACTCGTGGTGCTGGACGAGCCCGTGTCCGCGCTGGACGTTTCCGTGCAGGCCGGAGTGATCAACCTGCTGGATAAGCTCAGAGCCGAACTCGGGCTGAGCTACCTCATGGTGGCCCACGATCTTTCCGTCGTCCGGCATATCTCCAACCGGGTGGCCGTGATGTACCTCGGGAAGATCGTGGAGACCGGAGACGTGGATGACGTGTTCGACAATCCACGCCATCCCTACACCCGTGCCCTGCTCTCGGCGATCCCCGTCCCGGATCCCGAGGTGGAGCGTACCCGTGAACGCATCATCCTGCAGGGAGACCTTCCCAGCCCGCTGGATGCGCCCAAGGGATGTAACTTCGCGACTCGTTGCCCGGTCTTTGCCGCGCTGCCTGCCGCGAAACAGGAGAAGTGCCTTAATCTGGAGCCGCCCCTGGCTTCGGAAGGGCAACAGGACTTCGCGTGCTTCTTCCCGGACGGAGAAATAGATGCCGACATGCTGGTGGTGCATGCCTGACGACACATGACTCATTTGAACCCTGTATTCAACTCGCAATCCAAGTCGTAAAACATGAAGGGCAAACCATGAAGAAGTACACGACGATCGGCGGCGTAGCACTCGCAGCAGCGCTGATGCTGACCGCCTGCGGCGGGGGAACGCCGTCGGGTCCGGCCTCCCAGAAGGCCGAAGAAGCGGGCGGTGACATCAGCAAGCTGATCAGCGTCAACGCCAAGGAAACCAAGGACCTGGACCAGGGTGGCACCGTCACCTTGGCAGTGGGCAGCATTGGCCCCGACTTCAACAACAACTCCAACGTGGGCAACAGCGCCGACAGCTCCGCGCTGCTGACGCCGGTCAACACGGCCGCCATCAGCAGCGGTGGCATCGGCGGTTGCTGGAAGCTCGACTACGACGGCAAGGCGACGCCCAACAAGGACTTCTGCGAGGACGTCAAGAGCGAAGTCAAGGATGGCAAGCAGACCATCACCATCAAGGTCAATGACAAGGCGACCTGGAACGATGGCACGCCCATCGACGTCAAGACCTTCCAAAACACGTGGAACATGCTCAAGGGCGAGGACAAATCCATCGACATCGTCACCGCGGGCAACTACGCCTTCGTTGATTCAATCAAGGCAGGTGCCAACGACAAGGAAGTCATCGTCACCACCACCCAGCCGGTCTACCCGCTGGAAAGCCTGTTCTTCGGCCTGATCCACCCCGCCATCAACACCGCGGATATCTTCAACAAGGGTTTCGCCGGGGAAATGCACCCTGAGTGGATGGCCGGCCCCTTCAAGGTGGACAAGTACGATGCCACGGCAAAGACCGTCACCATGGTCCCGAATGAGAAGTGGTGGGGCCAGAAGCCGGTCCTGGACAAGATCATCTGGCGCCAGATGGAACCCAGCGCCACCATCGCCGCCTTCAAGAACGGCGAAATCGACGCCACGAACGCCCGTACCCTGAACCGCTACAAGCAGCTCGAAGGCACCAAGGACGCCGACGTGCGTCGTGGCCAGCGCCTCTTCGCAGGTGGCCTGAACATCAACGCGCAGCGTCCGGCCCTGACCGACGTCGCCGTGCGTAAGGCGATCTTCACCGCCGTCGACCGCAAAGCCATCCGCGATGTCCGCTTCAACGGCCTGAACTGGTCCGAAGAGAGCTCGGGCTCCATGATGCTCATGCCGTTCTCCGAGTACTACCAGGACAACTACCCTGTGAAGGACTCTGGTGCTGACGCCGCCAAGAAAGTCCTGACCGACGCGGGTTACACCGCCAATGACAAGGGCATCATGGCCAAGGACGGTGTCCCGGTGGCCTTCAAGATCACCAACTTCGGCGACGACCCCACCACCGGTGCCACCTCGCAAACACTGATGGCCCAGCTCAAGGCTGCCGGCATGGACGTGACCATCGACCAGCGTGGTGACGCCGACTTCGGCAAGGTCCTGGGTACCCGCGACTTCGATCTCACGATCTCCGGCTACACAGTGGGCGCGGATGCTACCGACGCCGTGAAGCAGTTCTACGAATCCACCACCAACGAAAACGGCCTGGGTGATGCCGAACTGGACGCCGAAATCAAGCGCCTGGCAACCATCGCCGATGACACCGAGCGGAACAAGGCTGCTGTGGAGGTAGAGAAGAAGCACATGGAGAAGTACTTCTCCATGGGTACTGTGCTCAACGGCCCGGAGATCCAGTTCGTGCACACGGGCCTGGCCAACTACGGTCCGTCCCTGTTCAAGAGCAACTCCAACGTTCCCGACTGGACCACCATCGGCTGGGAAAAGGGCAAGAAGAAGGGCTAATCCTTCCGAAGCTCGACCGGTAGAAGGCCGGGATCTTCCGCAGCAGCGGAGGGTCCCGGCCTTCCCCTTCCCAGCCCTCTCTCACCGAACACCCCTTAAAGCCAATCCCTCTCTCACCGAACGCCCCCATAGGCCGGATGCTCCATCACCCGATGAGAGAGGGATGCCGGGAAAGGGCGGTTTGGTGAGAGAGGATCGGTAGCCTTGGGGCATGACTTCCTCGCCGATCCGTACCGCCGTTGCGGGCTTTGGCCTGTCCGGCAGTGTTTTCCACGCACCTTTCATCGCGGCCAACCCGGCCTACGTGCTCAGCGTCATTGCTACGTCGGACCCGGAGCGCCAGGCAAAGGCCCGCCAGCGGTATCCGCAGGCAAGGATCGTCAACACCCCGGAGGACATCCTGGCGCTCGCGGATCAATTGGACCTCATGGTGCTCGGCACACCGCCCGCAACCCATTTCCCGCTCGCGAAAGCTGCGCTGGAAGCCGGCCTCGACGTCGTCGTCGATAAACCGTTCGTTGTGCACAGCGCGCAAGGTGAGGAACTCATCCAGCTCGCCGCCAAAGAGGGCCGCGTCCTCACCGTTTACCAAAACCGCCGCTGGGACGGCGACTCGCTCACTGTCCAAAAACTGCTCGACGCCGGGACGCTGGGTACGGTGACCCGGTTCGAATCCGGCATGGAGCGCTGGGCGCCGTCGATCGCCAAAGCCTGGAAAGCCGGGGCCACGGTGGAGGAGGGCGGCGGAGTGTTGTTCGACCTCGGCTCACACGTCCTGGACCTGGCGCTCCGGTTCTTCGGGCCGGCGAAAGTCACGTATGCCGAGATCACGGTCAGGCGTGCCCAGGAACGTGCCGATGACGACATCTTCATTGCCCTCCGCCACGATTCCGGCGTGGTGAGCCACCTGACCCTCAACCTCAACAGCCACCTCCACGGTCCACGATTCCGCGTTCTCGGCACCGAGGGCGCGTACGCGAAGTTCGGCACCGATCCGCAGGAGCCGTTCCTCCTGGGCGGCGGGCTGCCCACGGACCCTGGGTACGGCGTCGAACGTCCCGAGGAGTACGGCACCCTCGAGGTCAACGGCGAACGGACCACCGTGCCCACCGAGCGCGGGGCCTACCCGGAGTTCTACCGCCTGCTTGCGGAAAAGATCGACGACGGCGGCACGGCCTCCGCGCTTCCGGTACCTGTGGATCCGGCCGGGTCGGTGGACGTGCTCAAGCTTATCGAGGAGGCACGGAGGATCGCGGTCTAGGCGATCTGGGCGCTGGCAACTACGGCGTAGATGGCCTTGATGTCGTCGCTGCCCTCCACGAAACGGCAACTGCCGGTCAACTGGACCACGTCAGCAGCCACGCCTTGGTGAACCACGGTCACGGCGGTGAACTGGGTCAGCGATCCCGCGTCCGGATGCGTGTAGCGGGCTTCCCGCACATGCCAGTCCCGTCCGTTGATGACCACTGGTTCGGTGCCAAGCAGGACGGCATCCGGGAGTGACGTGAGGAAACCGTCCACCGAGGCGGCGATGTCACGCAACTGGTAGTCGGGAGCCCGGCGGGACACGGAGATGACGATGTTGGGCGTGTACTCCCCGGGTGTTTCCGGGGCAAGGAGCGCTCCGACGGCGTCGGGAACCACCTGTGTACGCCATCCTTCGGGCGGATCGACGCTGATGGTGGGGTAAGCGGGGAAGTCAGCGGACGGGAAGATCTGGTGCGATGGCATGGGATCCTTCTGGGGTTGCGGGAAAGCTGGAGTGTTCGGGGCTACTTCTTCAGGAAATCAACAAAGCCGGAGACGGAATCCGCAAAGCCGGACGGGCTGATCCGCACTTCTGCGCCTGCGCCAAGGCCGAGTTCCGCGGTGATCTTGGCGCCAACGCC
The DNA here is from genome assembly GCF_044391085.1 of Paenarthrobacter sp. NPDC018779. Classification (NCBI taxonomy): domain Bacteria; kingdom Bacillati; phylum Actinomycetota; class Actinomycetes; order Micrococcales; family Micrococcaceae; genus Paenarthrobacter; species Paenarthrobacter sp. NPDC018779. Next base: position 84,227 of record NZ_JBIRZS010000010.1, read on the forward strand.
CAAGGTGAGTCCGTCCTCGTCCATGGAAGCCTTGACTGTGTAACCCTCGCCGACGCCGGCGGCTACTGTTCCCGACGTGGTGAGGCGCTGGCCCAGGAATTCCACGTACTGCGACTGGGTAGCTTCGGCGCCCGCTCCCGCGCTCGCAGCCGAGCCTGTGACGCCGTCGGCCTTGCTCTTGCCTACCTCCGCCTCGCCTGCACTGGCCCACGCACCGCCGCGGACTTCCAGGCCTTGTCCGAAGCCGAACAGTCCGCCTGCTACCTCGGTTTCATTCCCGAACGTGACCTTTTGTCCGGCGAAGGCCTCGGCTCCTCCGCCGAAGAGGAACGAGCTATTCCCAGCGTGGGCGCTGGCCTCGGCGCCGGTCATCGCGCGGACTGTGGATGTGTTGTTCACCCAGCCGTCCAGGAAGTCGGTCTTGGTGGTGGTGACGTTTTCTGCACCCACGAACACTTCACCGTTGGCTTTAATGGACGCGGGGTCGAATGGATTGAAGCCAAAGGGAACGCGTCCGGTGATACTGCCGTCACCCCGCGCGCCGATGAATGTCTCGTTGGTGGTACTTGTCGAGACCGGCCCAAGGTTGCTGTTGCTTGAGACCACAAAACGGGTGCCCGCTGAACCGTCGGCGGAGGCCCCGAACTCGAGTCCGTTGGGACCCATCGAACTGTGGGCCTCGCTCCTGCCCTCCACACCAACGGACCCCTCGGCGCCCAGATGGACGGGCCCGTAAGTTCCGAGGTCAACGGAGAAACCACGGATGTTGGAGTAACTGCTGCTGGTAACGAAGGCATCGCTGCGGGAAGCGAGTTCCTGCTCGGCCGCGTTACGGCGCAGTGCCTTGGCGCTGGTCCGCAAACAAGTGGCAGCGGCACCGAGCCGGCGGGCAAGGTCGCTGTTCCATTGGCTGCGGAAACGGTCGGCGTCGTTGCCGCGCCAATAATGGCCGTCCTGGACCAAGGAGGAGAGTTGGCGTTGGAGGTTGGTGATCTTCTCCGCGTCGGCATCCATCTGTTGCGAAAGACGCCGGAGGTCGCCAATGTCGGCACCAATCAAACCATTTCCCACAGCCGCATCCCCCTGCGTTTCGATATGTGTAGCCCGTCCTGGATGAAGGACAAGGCCGGGTTTGCCCTGAGCCTAGCCGCTGCCACTGGCCGCCCGCGATGGGCAGATCTCCCCGGACGGCGGGTGGTGCGAAAAAGAAATCTGCGGGAGTGCGTAACCTCGCCGGGGTCCACAGCGATGTAGGGGGTGTGCGGGCCACGTCCCGCACGCTGATCATCCGGCCGCGGCCCGTCCGCTGCCGGGGCAATCTCCCCAAACTTTTCGGAGGGTTTCATGTCCTTGTTCTCTGTCCTCGCCACCAGCAAAGTCGCCGCCGGCGTCCTGGCCGCCGGAGCCGTAGCCGCCGGTGGAACCGGTGTTGCCGCCGCCACTGGTGCGCTTCCGACCGATATCCAGCAGACCGCCCACAACCTGGTGGGTGCTCCTGCCCCTGTCGCGGACAAGGCAGCTGCCCAGGCCACGGACGCAACTGACGCTGCGGCAGGCAAGGTAACTGCCGCCGTCGAGACCGCAAAGGCCAAGGCTGAAGACGCGAAGGACGCCGGCCAGGCCAAGGCTGAAGACGCCGTCGCCAAGGCACAATCCGTAGCCGGTGACGCCATCCAGGCGACTCCCGAAGCATTCGGCCTGTGCACTGCCTTCCTCAACGGCGGCCTGCAGTCGGATTCCAAGGTTCCCGGTTACCAGTCCCTGGTTGTTGCCGCGGGCGGCGAAGCCAAGGTTGACGCGCACTGTGCAGCGGTAGTTGACGCGGGCAAGGCTGCCGGCCTGAAGGCTGACGTCAGCGCCAACGCTTCGGCAAACGCAGGTGGGGCCGCGGATGCCAAGCTCCCGGCGGTTCCGGCTGTGCCAGCCATCCCGGCGACGCCTGATGTCCCGGCTGTTCCGGCCGTTCCTGCCGTGCCAGCGCAGGTTCCCACCCACGTGCCGGCAGCCCCCGGCGCAGCACTCGATTCTGTCCGCTAAGCACCTGGCGGCTACGGTTTAAGAGCGGGGGCTCCTCGGTTTGTACCAGGAGCCCTCGCTACGAAACGGACGGCAGCGTCGGCGGTTCCACGGGCCCCGGGACGTCGCTGCGCTGCGCTGGATGGAGGCATCCGCGGGTGCTGAACCCTTTGGTTGAAGAGAATGTGCAGGCGGATCAGGACGATCCCGCCCTGCTCTTCACGGCTGCCTACAATGCCTTCTCCGGGCCGGTCTTCGGCTACCTCCGCGCACGCGGCGTGGATGATCCCGAAGCTGTGACTCAGGATGTCTTCCTGGCCCTCTACCCCAAGCTCGCCACCCTGCACGGAGGGCTGCAAGGGGCCAAGACACTGTTGTTCTCCATCGCCCACGCGCGGATGGTGGACCACTACCGGAAACGGGAACGCACCCCCGAGCCAACTCCGTATGAGGCGGACCTGGACAGCCGGAGCGCACCTTCCGCCGAGGACCAGGCTGTTGGCGCCCTGGGGGTCACCGAACTCATGGAGGACCTGGCCGACGATTACCGCGAGGTCCTGGCCCTGCGCGTGGTCGCGGACCTCTCCGTGGAAGAAACAGCGGACATCATGGGCAAATCCCAAGGTGCCGTCAAACAGTTGCAACGCAGGGCACTGAATGCTCTGCGAAAGAAGGCTTTGGGGAAGCGCGCTTTGCAAAGGAATGGCACATCATGAGCGAACACAACCCGCGGCGCCGGGCGGAATCCGCCGTCGATCGCCTGCTGGCCGACTCCGGGTTCCCGCACGGCAGCGATGTCCGCGACGAACTCCTGGAGCTTCGCTCGCTCGCAGCCACCTCGCCCCTGCCCTCGGATGCCGTGCGGGCACTGATGGTTGGCGACGCACCCACCGCCAGGATCACGACGGCGGAAGGCGCCTCCGCGGTGAAAGAACTGCCGACGGCGGTACTCACCACGGTCGGCTCCACGCCCGGGCTGCCCGCCGACGAAACGCCTGCCAGTGCCGCAGCACCAACCACCGCTGAAGCACCCGCCACTGCGCTGCCAGTGAAAGACGAACTGGCCGCCCGCCGTCGTAAGCGCCGGGCTGCCATCGCGGGACTTGCGGTGGCTGTCGCGCTGGGCGGTGGAGCAACCGCGGCCGCGGCCCAAGAAGGCGGCATCCCGGCAACCATCCAGCATCTCGGGGCGGCTGTAGGCTCGATGGTTTCGCAGTTCACGCCGGCCCCGGCCCCTGTGCAAAAGCATCCGGCAGTGCCGCCAACCTCCGGAGTCCAGCCGGCACCGGCTGCCCCTCAATCGACGGAGGGCGCCGTCCCCACGGAGCAGGGCAAGCCGGGCAAGTCTGGATCAACGCCTGCCCAGACGGGCAAGCTCCCGGCCGCTGAGGTGTCGCAGCCGCCGAAGGAACCGGAGAACGCAGGCAAGGTGCCGCTGCCAGCGCCGCCTGTCTCCCCACCGTCCCTCGGGGAGCCGTCGCTTCCCCCGAGCCTGGGGCCGTCCACCCTTCCGGAGACGTTGCCGTCGCACCTGATCCCGGAGGTCCCCAAAGCGCCGGGTGGCCCTACGAAATGATGGGTGGCGCCTGGTGCTTTAAGGTCTGCGCGAGTGTGTAGCGTTTGAGGTACCTTCACCGGGCACTTTTACGGGCGGGGTATACGGGAATTCTGGCTCCGCGGAATTCCGTGAGTCTTACTGAATGAGATTGAGCGTCAACGGTAGCCGGTTAGGGACCGGCTTACGGGCGCGTCACAAGTGGAGGATTTCACGTACTATGCCCCGTTGCCTGCGTTGTTGGTAGGTTTGCGACCAGATGCTTGATGGGTCTAGGACGAAAGATGGTGCTCACGCATGGAACCAGGTCCCCAGAACCTGCTGGAGCTGAGACGGGCGGGGGACGCGAAGCCCTCTGGGTTCCTTGACCTAGTTGCCCCTCAAGTCGGTGGCGGGACATTTAGTCCAGAAGATCTGTCACAAATCGATGCACATCCTGATGCAACTACCCTTCGAATCAGTGGGCTAAGCCAACCCGCATTTGAGCGTTTGGTCTCCAGCTACGGGAACCAGTTCACAGCAATTGAATTTTGGAAGTGCCCCCGGATTGAAGATCTCACCCCTATCGAGGATTTGTCAGAGCTCCGAATGGTCTCGTTCTACTGGAACCAGCGGTGCACTCACCTATGGGACCTTTCTCGCACGCCGCTTCTGACTGCGCTACGTGTTGAGGATTTCAACCGTCTCCATCGGCTGGACGACCTTGTGGCGGGGCATGAACTGAAAGAACTCATCCTTGGCGACGCGGTGTGGGACAAGACCACTTTTGAGACGCTGGAGCCCTTAGCAGAGTTGACTGGATTGCGGAGACTAAGCCTGCTTCCGAAACGCATCGGCGACGGACGGATCCAGCCGCTCGGGAAGCTCACCAACCTTGCAAATCTACGGATACCCTTCAACATGTTCACGACAGAACAGATCGCGTGGCTCCGAGCCCGGCTTCCGGAAACGACGAAATCAGAAGCACTGAACGCCCTCCTCCCATTAGAGAAACCCTTTGACATCGACGGTAGGTCCCTCGATGTTCTTCTGATCGGGAAACGTAAGCCATGGCTGAACTCCGAACAGAACGCGGCACGAATAGCCAAGCATGTATCCAAATTCCAGGACCTAGTAGCCGAATTTCGAAGTGACCCAACTCTTGACCCTTAAGCGATCCTCCGACGGCACGCAATCGCCAACGAGGTCGACCTCTCTATCGATTGTGCCGTCGGAGGATCCCTTTACCGGGCACCGCTTCTACTGCTGAACGAGTGTCGATGCAGAGTCGATTGCGGACTCAACCGCCTCGCGGTGTGCGTCGGTTGAGTGTTCAAGAAGTGACTGGATCGCGTGGACCAGGGCTACGAGCTCGTGCGTTCGGAGCGTTGTGAAGCGTCTCATCGAAGTGGCGAGCGATTCAGTGACGAGGACACCTACCTGATCTCCGTAGGCACCCGCGTGAGACCCGTGAGGAGCCGCGTAGCTTCCTCCGATAGAGATGTCCCCCAAGAGGGTCAGCAAGGGTACGCGGATCGAGTCTGGGACATCACCAGCGGCAACTGCTGCGATAAAGGGAACTGTATGGGCGGTTGCTTCATAGACCGTGCCCTGGTGGCAGACGTTGGAGTAGAGCCCATCACCGATTGCGAATGAAGGGTCGACTCGAAGCAACGCCAATGATCGTGCTACGTCGCCGGCAATGCTAATTGACGTGTTGGAGCCATCCAGGGAAACGATGCCTTTTCCGTACGCGTGCTGCAGTTGGCTCCAGTCGACGTGGTCGAGTTCGTCCAAGGCATCGAGGCCTGTCGATTTCGGTTGATACACAGCATCCATACAACTGAGAGTAACCAGACGAACGCAGAAGGATCCTCTAACGGCACGGCCGGTTTGGGTGTGGAAAGAGGCTAGAGTCGCTTCAAAGCGAGTAGTTCTCGATGATCGGATGCACGAGCAATGAATTGGTCTTTCAATATTGGTGATCCGGAAGCGATCTTCAAAGAGCCGCCTGAGGAAGTCGCAGCGCCGGTCAAAGCTGCCGCTGACGCGTTCGCCCAAGCATCGCGGACAGCCAAGCAGGCCGCCGATGACCTTACCGAGTCGGTACGTACCGCGGCCGCTGCGGGATATGGGCACTCATGGATTGGCGAGCACTCGGGATTGGCAGCTTCCGACGTTGAGCGAATCATAGCCGGGGAGAACCTCTATTGAGGTTTAACACTGCCTTCCTCCAGTCGCTTAGAGGTTTCTGCTTCTGTGCCGTAAGAGAATCCTCCACGGCACACAATCGACCGAGAGGTCGACCTCTGCTATTCAATGGAGTCAGCTTCTGAAACGACAAATCCTCAGCCTGCCGCCTGTGGGGTGGAGCGAACGGATGGCCCATACACTCGGACGCACACAGGGAAGGTCCTTAAAGTTCTCTCGTAGGATCGCCCAACGGTCCATTGCCTATACGCGCTGGCGAGGGTTCATCTCCCAGCGATGCGGGGTCTGAACCAAATTCGGCTGAGGATTGGTGCCATAGGTGAATTTCTGAGTTTGGCGCGGTTTCAGATGGCCTCGGTTTGACCTGCATACTTGTCGGATGAGCGGACGCATATTGTCAGGATTCAAGAAGAAGCGAGCACCCCGCCAGGTCTGGAGCGAGTGGCAGGCGGCCAACGAGGCAAACGATGCTGAGAGCGCCGAAAGGTTCGCTTCTGAGCTTATCGACGTCGCTCCGGAAGTCTTCTTCAGTTGGTTCGAGGCAGGTTTGTTGTCGAAGGCCCGGCGGAAGTGGGCCGAAAGCGCCGAACGGAATCGGCGTGCACTGGCATTGTTCACCGAAACGGAAGCAGCTGAGTTCGGTGGCGCCAGCCCGGCTGCCTGGAATCTGGGAATCGCCGCTACCGCTTTGGGGGATTGGGCTACGGCCAGGGCGGCGTGGGCAGCGTACGGTTTGGCAGGGTTCGACAACGAGACCGGCCCCATCGACGACAACTATGGGGTTACGCCGGTGCGGATCAATCCGGACCGGGCAAGCCTTCCACACCAGCTTCTGCCCGTTGTCGGCGAGACCGAGGTGGTTTGGTGTCGGCGGAGGAGCCCGGCCCACGCTGTGATCACGAGTGTGCCGATGCCCGAATCGGGCCACAGGTTCAGGGACATTCTCCTCCATGATGGTGAACCCCAAGGGACCCGTTTGAATGAGGGGCGCGAGGTGTCGGTGTTCAATGAGCTCGAGCGGCTCGAAGCGTCCGAGATTCCCACTTGGCAGGCTCAGATCACCGGCGCAGGACGGGATGACCTTCAGGTACTGGCGGATACGCTTGGGCGCCGGGGACTCGGCCTGGACGAGTGGTCAGGAATTCGTATGATGTGTTCGGACTGCTCTCACGGTTTGCTGCAGGAAGGACACAACCACGAGGCACCGGCGGCGGATGCAACCGTTCTGGGCTTGGCGGGGCACGAATCGGATCTGGAACAAGCTTTGGATGAGTGGCGGAAGTCCAGATCGGCGGTTGATGTCGTCAGCCTCGAACTGCTGTGGTGAATTGAGCCCACGACTCATCGATCGGCAAGTCTTTCCAGGAACCTGGCAGGCGGTTCCGGGGTTGGAAGGGTCTTCGGGGATGACCACTCAAACGATGCCGTGATCGTCCTGCCGGGTCGTGGCAGCCAGGACCCCGATCGGTTCGCCGAGGGTGATGGCTATATCCCGGGCGTAGCCCTCGACGGTGCCATCCGCTGAGTCGGACGTGAACTCAAATCAAATCGGTGTCCCTGAATCGTGGTTGGGTCGATGGTACGTCCGTACACCACGCAGGCGGCCGGTCCGTCCTCCCAGATGCCGATGATCTTGGCACCTCAAGCCAACAGACGCGAAGCCACCTATGAGCTCCCACAACTGCCACGCCCTTTGAATGAGCCGTGGCTCTTTCGCCACCGCCGATGGACCAGTCTGCCCAGGAAGCTGGATCGACTCACTTTCGTGTCCGGTTCTCTTCCGAATGTCAGCGCTAATCGAAAAAGTGAGCCATTTCGTGGGCCGTCACAATGGCGCACTTTTTCGACCGTCACCGACACCGAACGCACGGCCGGGAGACAGCACAGGCCGGCATCTGCCTGAAGAGAACCGAAAAGCAATACAGTTTCACTCATGGCAATTTGGGACCTGGCTGCCGAGCTGAATCATCCGCTGGACTTTCTCTTGATCCAAAACGGCTTCATCAGTCTTTTCCATCAGCAAGCGATCCTCGACGAAACAACGTCATGGCTGAGAAACCACCACTACAAGGTCGCTAAGGTTGACGCCGCTGCCTGGCAATCTCAGGCTGACCTCCACCAAGACCTTGGCCGGGCTCTAGATTTCCCTGACTACTACGGCTCCAACCTGGATGCTCTCAACGATTGCCTTGGCGATGTAGCCGTTCAAGCTTATGGATGGACGGCAGCCGATGCCGGGCTAGTTCTCGTGATTGACAGGCTTGAAGCCTTCGTGGGCAAGGACGCGTCAACAGCCCATCACCTCTTAGACATCTTCGCGAGGCAGGCAACTTATGCCGCGCTATTTGGCCATCGCATGATGTGTCTGGTTAGAACCGGGGATCCGCATCTGGAACTCCCTCCGGTTGGCGGCCTTTCTGTTGCTTGGAACCACCGTGAATTCCTCAGCGCCCGGTGAAGGATCCTGCACTGGGACGGTGGAGCGGTGTCTCCACCGAGTGACTGCGTAGGCAGTTGGTCCCCTGATCAGATCGCTGGGAATCTCGTTTCTACCAAGTGACGACTCCATATCTGATGTTCAACGGATCCAAGGATAGAGTCATGGTACTCAGCGCGCCACATATTCTCATCACAGCTCTCGATATAAGCGCACCCAGCTGCGAAAGGAGCACCATCAAAACTCTACGGGCGACGAAACGGCTACTCACCGAGCTACCCCAACCAGCCAGAACCTTTCAGAGGTGCTTCTTCGGCTTCTTCCTGGGAACCTTCCTTCTCTTGGTGATAACCAACCAAAAGTGGTTTGCCCTCGGCATAAGCGCAGCCGGTTTCTTTTTGGTTCTGTTCGGGCTGCAGGTGTTCCGGGACAGCAATGAAACCGCCAGCACCTGGTCAAAGATCTACAAAGAGAGCCGTGAAATCAGCCCAGAAAGCTTCACGTTCGCTGACGTACCGACGATAAAGGGCATGGGGTTCATGTACATGCTCATGGGTGTGTTCTTCGCAGCCGTAGGCGTTGGCCTGGCTGCAACCTAACCGAGCAGGGACTCGGTGGTGTCCGGTAAGGATCCCCCGACCGAACGCAAGACGGCTTTTATGTACGTAGGAGTGTGTCGTGGACCGAAACGTGCTGGCCGACCCGCACGATCAATTCGCCTGCCATTCCTTCCCAGCGGGACCAGACGTGGAACTCAATGACGCCGCGCTTGTCTCGGACACTGATCTTCACCGGGGTCTCTCGTTCAAGAACAAGGCGCTCGTCGTCACCGTTGAGCCAGCGGATGCTCGCTGACCCAGCGTTCTCGTCCCAGGTAAGCGTTACGGTGTTGCCGTCGTTCGCCCACGCCATCAGGGAGACCACCCCAGGCTGATCAGGCGTCTCGACCACAACCCCGATATCGCTCAGGTCTTCAAGCCTTGGAACTTCCAGCTGCGCGCTCATAACCACATGCTGCCATACCAGCCCGCCACAAGGATCGGTGCCAGCTGCACGCTGAAGGATCCTTTTTCGAACGCGATCGTCATTACGTCCTGCTTACCTCAGGGTGCTCCGGCCGCAAGTCTAAGAATCGGCTGGTTGCACAATAATGAGGTCATGAATCAAGTGATCATCGGTCGTCAAGGCGAGCTTCACTTCCGTGCTGAACCGACAGAACGCAATCCTGACGGTACGTCTGATTACCTTGAAGTCACGGCCAGCCTCGAAGGACTGCGAGCCAGCAAACGAGTCTACGACTTCGACAGGTGGTCATCGCTACTTTCCTATTTCGAGGAACTCGAACACAACTGGCGGGGCTGGGACGGCTACAAGACGTTCGACGCTCTGGAGGGAGACTTCCGGCTCTCTGAGAAGCATGATGGGCACGTGCGAGTCTCCTTCGAGCTGGAGGACTCCAACCCTCCGAATCCGTGGGCCGCCAAGGGCCAGATCGTTCTTGATCCCGGCGGAGAACTGACAGCCGCGGTGGAAGCGCTTCGGGCTTTAGCGTCCGTCCGGTTAAGGATCCTCTTACGGACGTCGGACTTTGTTTCCGCGGGTCGTGAACTGGACCTGGATGTGCCTGAGTTCAGCGCGCGGAAGGACTGCCGTCACGACGCCGCCGGTTGTCAGTTGGGCTCCGATGCCGTACACGAACGGGTCCGTGTCGACCTCTGCACCGGGCACGCTGATGCCGTTGATGACGGTCCTGACGTGGCTATTGACCATCCGGCCAGTTATCGGGGTTGGGTGGTGGTCCCAGGGGTTGCTTCCCGGCCAGAGCTCTTGCCGGTACTGGTTCATGAGGATGTGGTTGATGTGATCAGCCAGAAGGCGATGAACCGATGAGTGCTCGGATGGAGCGCGGTGCCAGGTGGTTCGCACGGCGTCCCATAGGTGCGGGTAGCGCAGCCGTTCCACCTGCTCGATCAGCCACGGGGGCGCGGCCAAGGCGGAACTTCCTCAATCGATCTGCGAGTCTTCTCGTCGAGGTCTGCGAGGTTTACCGGATCTTCGTGATTATCCGGGTTTCGCCATAGCGTGTAAGTGATGCTAGCGGTCATTTCGCTGTATCCATGCTCATCCCAGCCATTGGTCACACCCACGGAGTCTGTGTCCTCCAGCGAAGGTTGGGGCGTAAGCCCCATCACCGGAATGGGCATAAGTTTCAGGTTCTCGGCCCATTTGGCGCGGGGATCGGGGGCGTCCTCAGGAAGAAGGCCGGCCGCTCTCATGCCTCGACTATGAACCAAACGGGGGAACCTGTAAACCGGACTGAGACTGAGCTTCAGGCCCACCATCCGGAGCTTTCAGTCACCACGCCCGCCCCACGGCTCGGCGAGGCCACAAATCCTTTCCCGCGTTAACCCATACGACGGCGGGGTGCGGCTTCGATGGAAGCCGCACCCCGCCGTCGTTGTTCGCCTGAGGAGGCTCCGACGTTAAGCGGAGACCAGGCTGTGCCAGTCCTCAACGAGGGGCAGGTTGTGCGCCTCGGAGACGGAGTGGTGTGCCACGTGGCCTGCTGCGATGTTGAGGCCGGCGGCCAGTGCGGGGTCGCGGTCGAAGGCGGCCTTGACGCCCAGGTTTGCCAGGGCGACGGCGTAGCGCAGGGTGACGTTGGTCAGTGCGTACGTGGAGGTGTTCGGAACGGCGCCGGGCATGTTGGCAACGCAGTAGAAGATCGAGTTGTGGACCTTGTACGTCGGTTCCTGGTGGGTGGTGGGGTGCGTGTCCTCGAAGCAACCGCCCTGGTCCACGGCGATGTCCACCAGCACCGAGCCCGGCTTCATCCGGGACACGAGTTCGTTGGTGACCAGCTTGGGAGCCTTGGCGCCCGGGATCAGGACGGAGCCGATCACGAGATCTGCGTCGACAACTGACTTCTCGATCTCGTAGGCGTTGGAGGCGACGGTCTTCAGGCGGCCCTGGTAGAGGGCGTCGAGTTCGCGCAGCCGGTTGATGTTGATGTCCATGATGGTGACATCAGCACCGAGGCCCAGCGCCATGGCAGCGGCGTTGGTTCCCGCAACGCCGGCGCCGAGGACAACAACCTTGGCCGGGCGTACGCCCGGTACGCCGCCGAGCAGGATGCCCTTGCCGCCGGCAGGGGCCATGAGGGAGGACGCGCCCACCACGACGGACAGGCGGCCTGCGACCTCGGACATCGGCGCGAGCAGCGGCAGGGTGCGGCCTTCCTGCACGGTTTCGTAGGCGATGGCCGTGACGCCGGAGTTGATGAGCTCAGCGGTGAGTTCGGGCTCGGCAGCGAGGTGCAGGTACGTGAAGAGGATCAGGCCCTTGCGGAAGCGGTGGTACTCGGCCTTGATGGGTTCCTTGACCTTCATGACCATGTCGGCCCGGCCCCACACGTCGTCAGCGTCGGCAACGATTTCGGCTCCGGCGATCGAGTATTCTTCGTCGGTGATGCCCGAACCCAGGCCCGCGCCGCGCTCCACCAGGACGGTGTGTCCGTGGGTGCGGAACTCGTGGACGCCGGCGGCCGTGATGGCTACGCGGAACTCGTTGTTCTTGATTTCCTTGGGGACGCCAATGATCATGTGGGGCTCCATCGTCAGCGGCCTCTTAAGGCCGGATTTGTTGCTGTGGGCTGTGATTCCAGAATAGATCCGGCTGTGAGGCAGGCGACATGGACGCTGCTGAAGTGCGCTGGCAGAAACCGCGGAAATTCAAGGTTTTCTGGATTTCAGGCTCGACATTTGTCGAGCACTCAAGCGTCAAGTGTCGCCTGGTGTTGGTACGCTTTCCGGATGCAGCAAGACGTGGAGCAGATCGTTGAACGCGTGGCGTTGAAGCTGGGACGCGGACTCTCCCTGGAGGACCTCGACGGCGTTCTCCTCGCCTACAGTTCCAACCAGTCGCACGCCGACCGCGTCCGCGTAAATTTCCTGCTCAGCAAGAAGGTGCCAAGCGACGTCAGCGCATGGCAGCTCTCCCATGGAATTGCGACGGCGGTGCGTCCTGTTGTGGTGCCGGCGAACGACGAGCTCGGCATGCTGGGCCGGGTGTGCGTCCCCTTGCTGGTCCGCGGTTTCCGCGTGGGCTACTTGTGGGTCCAGCAGGACCTTGAGGAGCAAAGCGCGACGGCGATACTCGCCGAACTGCCAGGGGTCCGTGACGAGTTGGACCTGCTGGCAGGGCTCCTGCTCGACTCGAACACGGCCGAGTCGGAATTCCGGAGGCGCCGGGAACAGGAGTTCCTGGCGGCCTGCGGCGGAGAATCCAACGCAGTGGCCGCAGTTGCCGGTTGGAAGGAAATCCAAGGCCGCGGACCCTGGCAAGTAGTGACCATCCTGGACGCCGACGGTGCCGGGTCCGCCGTCGACCCTCTCGCGGCCACGCTGACCCACCGTTCCGCCGCGCTGCAGTCAACCATCGGCGTTGATGCGGCCCTGTTCAGCGCGGGGACCGAGACCCATTCCGTGGTGCTGTTCCGCGAATCCGGCGGCCGTGCCGATCACGCGCAGGTCTTGGTCCACTACCAGCTGGAACTGGCCAAGCGCGCGGGTAGGAAAGTGGATCGCGTGATCCTGGGCATCAGCGAGCCGATCCAGGTGATCCGGCAACTCGCAGGTGCTTACCGCCAATCGAAGGTAGCCGCGCAGGCTGCAGCTGTTGATCTTCCACTCGGCGAGCTCGTGGACAGCAAGTCCGTGGGGGTCTACCAATTGTTCGACCGGCTGCAGGCACCTGGCGGCTGGGACGACGCCGGATCCGTGCACTTCCGCGCCCTGGAGGACCACGACCGCAACGGCGAACTGCTTCCTGTCCTCGAGTTGCTGTACGACAACGACGGCTCGGTCCAGGACGTCGCCGCCAAACTCCACCTGCACCGCAGCAGCATCTACAACCGGCTTGGCAAGATCCGCCAACTCATCGGGGCGGATCCGCTGGGCGGTGCCATCCGGCTGGAGCTGCATGCAGCGTTGAAAGCGCGCCGCTGGGCCGGGCGGCCACGGATCTGACCCCACTGCGCAGTCGAGCAGCACGCCGCGCATCTGAACCGCCCGCCGTGCCCCAAGCCGCACGCCAGAACCAAATGGACAGCCGGGACGCCGTACACTTACCCTGAGAAAACGGTTTCTCACCTCTCGGAAGGATCAGTGTGGGCGGCGTTGTTTCCGGAATCCTCATCATTTCCGCGGTCATCGCCGTGGGATACGTGGCAGTGCGATTGAAGGTGCTGCCGCCCGAGGTCCAGGGCGCCTTGACCAAGACGGCGTTCTACATCACGAACCCGGCCTTGCTGTACACGGTGGTGGCCGGGAGCGATATCCGTGCCGCGCTTGGTATCGATGCCCCGCTCGCGCTGCTCTCCGCCGTAATCGTGGGGCTTCTGTATTGCCTGCTGAGTTTTCTGTTCTTTCGCCGGCCTGTCGCGGAAACGGCGGTCGGTGCCATGGCCAGCAGTTACGCCAACGCAAACAACATAGGCATCCCGGTTTCCCTCTATGCCGTAGGGACGGCCCAGCACGTCGCCCCGGTCCTCCTGGTGCAACTGCTGGTCCTGGCACCCTTCTATGTGACCATCCTTGGCCTGGCGGGTGGCGAAAAGATCCACTGGAAGCGCGTCATCCTCCAGCCTCTGGGCAACCCCATGATCATTGCATCCGGGCTTGGCGTTGCAATGGCCCTGACCGGTTGGCACGCGCCGGAGCTTGTGCAGAAGCCCGTTGACATGCTGGCGGGGGCTGCCGTGCCCATGGTTCTTCTGGCTTTCGGCATGTCCTTGGCAGGGAAAGCGCCGCTGCAGCAGGGGGATGGCAGGGTGGAGACCTTGGTGGCCACACTCCTCAAAGTCGCAGGCATGCCTGTGGTGGCGTGGGTGCTGGCGCGGTTTGTGTTCGGTTTGGACGGCAACCACTTGCTGGCAAGCGTCATCATGGCTGCCCTGCCCACCGGGCAAAACGTGTTCCTCTTTGCTTCTCCCTATGGCCGCGGCACGGTTGTGGCCCGGGATGTGATCCTGTGCACCACCGTGCTCTGCGTCGCTGCGCTCCTGGTTGTCGCCTGGTTACTGGGGTGACTTGGCGGCGACGCAAAGGAGGCAGCCACCCGCCTGGGTGACTGCCTCATTTTCTTGCTCTGGGGCCTACGATCGCCGCAAGCGCTGGCAACTCCAGCGGCCCATCCGACGGCGGAAGGTCGCCGTCCGGCTGCTGCTGCAGTAACGGCCGTGCCAGCCGATGTGTGTGGTGGTCCGAGGCATGCGGGTGCTCATTTCAGGGCCTCCTTGGCAAGGTCCAGCAAGCCATCCACACTCAGGGTGGGCTCACTGGTTGCCGGGGCGCTGCTGGCTTTTGGGTCGTTGCTGGGCCTCGGCTTCGACGTCTGGGTGGGCGTGGGGGTCGGCGTCGGCGTGACGGTGGGTGTCGGAGTAGTGGTGGGGGTCGGCGTCGGTGCCGTGATGGTGTCCGACGGCGGCGCTGCAGGCTGGCTCGGGACCGGGGAAGTTACTCCGGGCACCGGGGCAACAGCTGATGGAGCCGTGGACGGGACCCACTTGGGGGCTGCCAGCGAAACCTGCGGAGCAGCCGCCGACGACGCCGGTGCGGCAGCAGGTGCCTCTGCTGCCGGTGGTGCCGGGTCGGCTGAGGGCTGGCCGGCGTCGGTGGAGGCGGCCGACGTGGAAGAGGCCGTGGTGTACGACGGCGTAGGGCTGGGGGATACCGTGCCCGTTGCCCGGCCATCGCCGTCCTTGGAGGAGCCACTGGCTTCCTGGGATTGGTTCTGCTGGCCGAACAAGGGGAGGTCCAGGGCTTGGCTGACCGTGCCCACCGTCAGGACCAAGCCCAGTGCTCCAGCCACGACGGCCATGCGCTGGCCCATCGTTTTCACGGAAGCGGCCTTGGTCAGGACCGCGTGCGGTTCCCGGGTGAAGGGCGACGCCCCAAACGAACCGAAGGCCGACTTGCTCGCGGTAGCCGACTTGCTTGCCGTGACCGACTTGCCTGCGCCGGCCGACGTGGCCGCGCTCGCTGATGTGGCCGCGCCTG
Source organism: Paenarthrobacter sp. NPDC018779 (assembly GCF_044391085.1). NCBI lineage: Bacteria > Bacillati > Actinomycetota > Actinomycetes > Micrococcales > Micrococcaceae > Paenarthrobacter > Paenarthrobacter sp. NPDC018779. Next base: position 99,483 of record NZ_JBIRZS010000010.1, read on the forward strand.
GGAAGGTGCTTGCCTTGCGCGGTGAGCCGTCGGCTGCACTGGCCGCGGCGGCCCGACGGCTTGCCAAGCCCGCGGAGGCCGTTGCGGCAGCGGCAATCTGTGCAGGCGTCTTCGGCTGGGCGCTGGACTCAGGCTGGGCTTCGGATGCGCCGATCACCGGGGCGGCGACTGTCGGAATGAATGCGGTGGCTGGTTCAGGCTCGGCGGGCTGTATCACCGGAATAGCCGCCGTTGCGGGAGCAGCTTCGGCTTCAGAGGCAGGCTCGGCGGGCTGTATCACCGGAATAGCCGCCGTTGCGGGAGCAGCTTCGGCTTCAGAAGCAGGCTCGGCAGCCTGTACCACCGGGATGGCGGCCGTCGCCGGAGCAGCCTCCGCCTCGGAAGTAGGCTCGGCTGGCTTCACGACGGGGATCGCAGACGTCGGCGGCCCGGGCGTGGTCGACGCGGTCCGCGGAGCATCGTCCGCGATCGTGCTTGGTTCCTGGACTGAGGCAGGAGCCGCAGCATCGTCGGAGGCGGGGGCTTCCGGCGCAATGACAGCCTGGGCGGCTGCCTCGCGCTCGGCCGCGCGCCGCTCCGCGCGCGTCATGGGCGCGGGCGCGGTGAGCGCAGACACGGTGGGCGAAGGCGGGGTGGGATTGACAGCAGTGGCGGGTGCCGCCGTCGTGCTTTCAACGCTGGTGGGGGACTGTCCGCTGGGTTGGGCCCGACGGCGTCCGGATGGCTTGGTGCGCTCGATGGCCTCCTGGGCACGGCGCGGCTGATCCATGGTTGGGGACATGGGTGATTGCCTCTCAACGCCTGCGAGGTTAGCTGTCGGGTTCGGACGAGGCCGTCCGGCCGCACGTGGCGGCTTCACCCCAAGGGCCTGCGGAATTCAGGCCCGGGAACTCTGGGTCCCCCGTCTCTGCCGCGGATCTGGCGGATTCCGGGATGCGGCAGAGCTCGGCGTCAGCCCGGAAGCGGCCCAGCGGAGATCAGGGTCGCCCTTCGACCGTACAGGAGCAGGGAAGTAAAGTCACATTAATGTAACGGACGGAACGTCCGAGGATTCGAGGTGACCTTATCGCCTACCCTTCGGCGCTGGAGCCGGAGACGGCAATTCATGCTGGACCTTTTGTACCTGGTGCGCCTGGTGGGTTTCAGGGCGGTAGATCTCGTCCACGATGCCGAGCACGCCTGCCAAGGCTGCGCGTTTCACCGGGCGCTTACTGCTCCGGTGCCGGGTCCAGATCCAAAGGAGCGCCACGAGGGCGGGTCCGCAGAGCACGGCAGCCAACACGGCCAACAAATCCATGGATCAACACTAGCTTTGGGCGTGTACTGGCCGGTAGACATGATCCTATGGACCTGCCTGTGATGCCGCCCGTTTCGCCCATGCTCGCCAAGTCCGTGCCCACCATCCCCGATGTGGGGCACTACGAACCCAAGTGGGACGGCTTCCGGACCATCGTTTTCAAGGATGGGGACGAGATCGTCCTCGGCAGCCGCAACGAGAAGCCCATGACCCGCTACTTCCCCGAACTCGTGGACGCGCTCCAGAAGAACCTTCCGGAGAAGTGCGTGATCGATGGTGAGATTATCCTCATTTCCGGCAACCGTCTGGACTTCGAGGGCCTGCAGCAGCGCATCCACCCCGCGGACAGCCGCGTCCGGATGCTCGCGGAGAAGACGCCGTCCTCGTTGGTGGCGTTCGACCTGCTCGCCCTGGGGGATGAGGACCTGACAGCGCAGCCCTTCGCCGAGCGCAGGGCCGCCCTGGAAGAGGCGCTCGCCGACGCCGAACCGCCTGTTTATGTCACGCCTGCGGTCACCGACCTTGATCGCGCCAAGGAATGGTTCGTGCAGCTGGAAGGAGCAGGGCTCGACGGCGTGCTGTCCAAACCGCTCGACGGCACCTACCAGCCGAACAAGCGGGTGATGTTCAAGACGAAGCATGAACGGACGGCAGACTGCGTGGTGGCCGGATTCCGCTGGCACAAAACGGCGAAGGTTGTGGGGTCCATGTTGCTGGGGCTCCATGACGATTCCGGCCGTCTGCATCACGTGGGCGTGGTGGCGTCGTTCCCCATGGCCAAGCGGGAAGCCCTGGTGGCCGAGTTGGAGCCGTACCAGGTGGAGTTCGCCGAGCATCCGTGGGGTGAACGGGCCAACCAAGAGTCCGCCGGGGGATCCAGGATGCCCGGTGGCCAGAGCCGGTGGAGTGCCGGTAAGGACTTTTCCTTTGTGCCGCTGCGCCCGGAGCTCGTGATCGAGGTGGCGTACGACTACATGGAGGGCGATCGCTTCAGGCACACCACCCAGTTCCGTAGGTGGCGGCCGGACAGGACTCCTGACAGCTGCACCTACTCGCAGCTGGAGGAACCAGCCGACTATGACCTGGGCGAGATCCTCCGGCTGAAATAGCGCCCAATCGTCGCCAAGCCGCTGTCCCGTCGTTGCCAACAAGGGAACAGCGGCTTGTCGGCTGATGTGGAGCAGTTACTCTTGATGGCCTTGGTCGCCGCTCATGCTGCCTTCGCCGGGAGGGGTTTCTCCCGGAGGTACTCCGCCGCCCGGCTCCAGTCCGGTGACGTTGCCGTCGGCCGGATCCGGATTCGACGATGCTGCGGGGTCTTGGTCTTCGTCCTTCCGCATATCCGGATCCTCGTGGATACTGTCCGGTTCTGCGGCGCCGGAAACGCCGAACGTCTGGGGGTCGTCTTCGGGGTCATAGCTCGTCATGGCCCAACCTCTTCCTCAGTAACCTTATTATTTGCACTGCTCTGCCAGCCTAGCCCCAGGCCTGGCGTCCAACAAGGGCAGCTCGGCGCAACGGTCAGCAGACCGTTCCCCGCGCCCGCTGCAGGAAGACATCCGCGCCCGGGCCTGTCAGTTCATTGCCCGCAATGGCGCGCCCGGAGACGGCGAGGAGCAGTGAGATGGCCGGACCCTGCACTTCCGGACCTTCGCCGCGCGCGTAGCGGGTATCCGTGGCAACGAGGCGCCATCCTGCTGCTATCTCCTTGCCGCCGCCCATCCTGGTGGTGGTCTTCAGTTGGTAGTCCAATGCCGTGGCCACGTGCTCAGGAGGATAGCTGTGGCTGATCGACAGCGGGCGGCGGATGTCCTCGCCATGCACGAACGCTTCCACCAACCGGGTGGCCAGCGAAGCAGGCGGTCCGGAGGTCCTGCCGGCAACGGCATGGAAGGACTTCAGGGTATGGCGTGGATCGGACGACCGTTCCCGCTCTACTCCCACGGCGTTGTCCTGGTCGAAGTCGAAGCGGACGGCCATCATCCGCCGGACGAACCCCAGGCGAGTGGTCTTGGCGGAGTCGATCAAGTGGGCGAGCACATCATGGACGCTCCAGCCTGGACATAAGGATTCAGCGTTCCAGGGCGGACCGTGCAGTGGCTCCAGGTCCCTGATCAGGGCGCGTCGTTCCTCATGCACCACCGGCCAAACCACAGAGCGGGACCTCGAAGCCATATGGCTATTCAAACAGCAAGCGCAGGCTTTTTCCCCTGTTTGGACGCCTTGCCTTGGCCGCTGCGGGTCAGTCGCGCGTGGCGTCGTCCGATTCGGCGGGGTCTGCCGCGGGGCGCGAAGCGTCAGGTGCGCTGCCGGCGTTCGCTGCCTCCCGGCGTCGGGCAATCCGCGATTCGGTCCACATGGCAACCGCCACGAATACAACGCAAGCAAACATGAAGGTGGCTACGAAGTTCAATCCCATTGCGGAACCCAAGGGTGCGGCAAGTGCCATTGCGGCCATCCCGGCCACGATATGCCACCCTTTGAAATTGCCCACCAAACAAGCGTAACCCCGGTGTTTGCGGGTGCTGGCCCGTTGGCTTGGATCGTTGCTTGATCCTTATCACTCCGACATCTGCCGGACGCATTTCAGCCGGCGTCGGCCTCGGCCCCCGTACCGTCTCCAGCCGCGGATTCTTCCTGTTTCCGCTTCTGGGTCTCCAGCCACGCGATGATCGACGCCTGGCGGATCCGGCGGTGGGTTCCCCGGTATTCCACAGGGATTTCGCCGCGGTCGGTCATGTTGCGGAGATAGGTGTGCGAAATGCCCGCGAGTTCGGCGGCCTGCGACGTGGTCAGCATTTCTTCCACGCTGCTGACGGTCACCGCTTCGCCACGGCCCAGCCGGGCCAGAAGGTCTACGACGGCGTCCCTCGCCTGGTCGGGCAGGCGGTGGACCGTGCCGTCGACGAACACCGTGATGTCGTTGCTGTCCTGGAGCGATCGTGCCAGGTTCCGGGCGTCGTCGGCGGGCAGGCCTGCCGTGACGCGGGGAGCTATCAATGCCATGGCAGAAGCCTAGCGTGGGCGGAGCGGTGCCGGGGGACCATTCAAAACGGGGCTTCGCTGCGCAGCATGCGCTGCGCACGGCACCCTGCGCAGCGAGCCATCGAATCGGAGGGTTCGGCGACGCCCGAACAGCTACACCGCGTCCAGGTCCGTCTCCAGCAGCTTTACCAGTGCGTCCAGCGCCTCATCCGCACCTTCGCCCTCGGCCCGCAGCACAACAACGTCGCCCTTCGCGGCGCCGAGCGTCATGAGCGAGAGGATGCTGGCGGCGTCGAGCGCTTCATCCGCCGGTTCGCCCTGCATGGCGATGGTGACATCCACCGACTGTTCTCCGGCGGCCTCGGCGAAAAGCGCCGCGGGGCGGGCGTGCAGTCCGGACTTGCTGGCAATGGTGGCAGTGCGTTCGGGCATGGGTTTCTCCTTGCGGTTGGAACTTCCGGAACTTACAGGCCGAGCTCTTCGAGCACGGGGAGCTTGGCACGGACCCAGTCGCGGGCCTCGGTTGCGCTGGGTGCGGAGAGGGCCAGTCGGGCGAGTTCCTGCGCCTGTTCCAGCGTGACCGTCTTGAGTACGGTTCCGACGGCGGCCAGGGACCGCGCGGTCATGGACAGTGTGGTGACGCCCAGGCCCGCAAGCACGACGGCGAGGGCCGGGTCGGCGGCTGCCTCGCCACAGACGCCCACGGGTTTGCCGGCGCCCTCCCGGCCGGACGCCTCAAGGACGGAGCCTTCCACGGTCAGTTGCACGAGCCGCAGGACGGCCGGCTGCCAAGGGGTGTTCAGTTCGGCGAGGGGTCCTAGCTGGCGGTCGGCGGCCATGGCGTACTGGGTGAGGTCATTGGTGCCGAGCGAGGCGAAGCCCACTTCCCGAAGCACCGTGGCGGCGGTCAACGCGGCGGAGGGAACTTCCACCATGACGCCGGGGGTCTTGAGCCCGGCGGCCGCGCAGAGTGAGGCGAAGCGGCCGGCTTCGGCTGCAGTGGAGATCATGGGTGCCATGACCCACACGTCGGCTTCGGATTCGGCGGCGGCGCGGGCGATCGCTTCGAGCTGGCGTTCCAGCACGCCCGGGGTGGTGAAGTCGGTGCGGTAGCCGCGGACGCCCAGTGCAGGGTTGGGCTCGGTGGCATCCGTGAGGAAGGGCAGGGGCTTGTCGGCGCCGGCGTCGAGGGTGCGCAGGACCACTTTCTTGCCCGGGAAGGCATCGAACACGGCCTTGTAAGCCGCGGCTTGCTCGTCCACGGAAGGTTCGGTATCGCGTTCCAGGAAGCAGAATTCGGTGCGGAACAGGCCCACGCCCTGGGCGCCCAGGCCGGCAGCGGCCACTGCGTCCTTGGCACCTCCGACGTTGGCGAGGAGCGGCACCAGGTGACCGTCCGCCGTCGTGCCGTTTCCGTCGAAGGAGGCGAGCGTTGCGGACGTTTCGGCCCATGCCGTCGCGGCAGCGCGCTGCTCCTCGGATGGTTCAACTGCCACGAAGCCGGCGGCGCCGTCCACGAAGACTTCGGAGCCATCGGCCACGGAGTCGACGCCGTGTGCGGCAACCACGGCAGGCAAGCCCAGTGAGCGGGCGATGATCGCGGTGTGCGACTGGGGGCCACCGCCGGAGGTGACCAGGGCCAGCACCTTGGCGGGGTCCAGGGTGGCGGTATCGGCGGGGGCGAGGTCCTCGGCCACCAGGATGAAGGGAGTTTCGGAGGAGGGGATGCCGGGGGCGGGCACGCCGCGGAGTTCAGCGACGATGCGGGCGCGGACGTCCAGGACGTCGGTGGCCCGCTCGGCCATGTAGCCGCCCAGGTTGTGCAGCATCTCGGAGACGGACGCACCGGCTTCCCAGATCGCACGCTCGGCGGACGAGCCGGCGTTGATCAGCTTGGTGGCCGACTTCAGCAGCATAGTGTCCTTGGCCATGAGGGCTGTGGCTTCGAGGACTGCCTTGCCGTCGCCGGTGGCGATGTCCGCGCGGCCCTTCAGCTCGTCATGGACGGACTGCGCGGCGGCTTTCAAACCCGCGACGGCGTCTTCCGGGCTGGTGTCCGCGGCGAGACGTTCGCCCGACGGCGGTTCGCTCACCGGCTTGGGCATTTGACGGACGGAACCGATGATGCGTCCAGGGCTTACCCCTACTCCTTGGAAATTCTGCACTGAATCCTCTGTTCCCTGCTTGTTGGATCGGACCCACCGGCAACGGCACCCTGGGCCTGTGGAAATAGCCTACAAAATTCTGCTGTGAGCCACTTCATATAGCAACGCTATAGGTGCTAGGGTAGCGGTTATGAGTTTCGATGACCAGCTTCCGCCGAAAATTCGGTTGCTTCGCGCAGCTGCCGAATTGCTGGCGAATTCGGAGGGGTCAGCGGTCTCAACGCGCCAGATCACCAAGCTTGCGGGGGTTACGGCGCCCACGCTCTACCACCACTTCGGAGACAAGGAAGGTCTGTTCGACGCCGTCGTTTCGGCCGGCTTTGAAGAGTACGTGGCAGGGGAGCGCGATTTTGCACCGTCCGGGGAACCCTTGGAGGACGTGCGGAGGATGTGGGACAACCACGTCCAGTTCGGCCTCACCCAGCCCCACCTGTACCTGGTGATGTTCGGCAACATCCGCCCGGAGAGCCGCCCAGCCATCGTGGCCGATGCTGAGGCCCTCCTGGAGGAAATGCTGAACAAGGCCGCCATCTCAGGTCAGATCAATGTGCCGCCCCGCGAGGCGGCACGCAGTATCCTCGCGGCCAACGTGGGCGTCACGCTCATGCTTATCGCCGAACCGGTGGAAGACCGGAACCTGGAGCTCTCAACCATGACCCGGGATTCCATGATTTTCGCCGTCTCCACGGACACAGCCCGTGGCGCCGCAGCGGAGGACTCCGGTAAGTCCTCCGTGGTTGTTGCGGCAATCGCCCTGAACGCGGCACTGCAGGCCTCGCATTCAGACCAACTGTCCAGCTCTGAACTGAAGCTCTTCCTTGAGTGGCTTCACCGCATTTCCAGCAGCTCCTAAAGCTGTCCTCTCTCGATCTATATCGACTGACCCCGCGCCGCCGCGGGACACACGTTAGGAATTCACATGGCAACAGAGACCGTTGCGAAGCCCCGCACCAGCCTGCGCGTTGGCGTCCAAAAGTTCGGAACCTTCCTGTCCGGCATGATCATGCCCAACATTGGGGCCTTCATCGCCTGGGGCCTCATCACGGCCCTGTTCATTGAGAAGGGCTACATCCCCGTGCCCCAGCTCGGTGGCTTCGGCACCAACGCCGAGGGTGTTGCCAATGTGGGCCTGGTTGGCCCGATGATCACCTACCTGTTGCCGCTGCTGATCGCCTACACCGGCGGCAAGATGGTCTACGACGTCCGTGGTGGCGTAGTGGGTGCCATAGGAACCATGGGTGTGATCGTCGGTGCCGGCATCCCGATGTTCATCGGCGCCATGATCATGGGGCCGCTGGGCGGCTGGACCATCAAGCAACTCGACCGCCTCTGGGACGGCAAGATCCGCCCGGGCTTCGAGATGCTGGTCAACAACTTCTCCGCCGGTATCTGGGGAGCGGCCCTGGCCCTGCTCGGGTTCTATGGCATCTCCCCGTTGGTCTCCGGATTCAGCAAGGGCGCCGGCAACGTGGTCCAGTTCCTGGTGGACAACGGCCTCCTGCCCCTGACCAGCATCTTCATTGAGCCCGCCAAGGTCCTGTTCCTCAACAACGCCATCAACCACGGCGTACTGACTCCGCTGGGTGTCCAGCAGTCCCTGGAGCAGGGCAAGTCCATCCTGTTCCTGCTCGAAGCCAACCCCGGTCCTGGCTTGGGCATCCTGCTGGCCTACATGTTCTTCGGCCGCGGTGCCGCCCGTGCTTCGGCTCCGGGTGCTGCGATCATCCACTTCCTCGGCGGCATCCACGAGATCTACTTCCCGTACGTCCTGATGAAGCCGATCCTCATCCTCGCCGCTATCGGTGGCGGCATGACCGGCATCGCAACCCTGGCCCTGACCAACTCCGGCCTGGTGGCTCCGGCCGCTCCGGGTTCCATCATCGCCGTCATTGCCCAGACCGCCCGCGACAGCTACTTCGGCGTGATCCTGGCGGTGGTGCTGGCCACCACAGTGTCCTTCCTGATCGCCTCGCTGATCCTGCGTACCTCCAAGAACAAGGGCGAGGACGACCTCTCCGCCGCAACGTCCCGCATGGAAGCCATGAAGGGCAAGAAGAGCTCCGTTTCCTCCGCTTTGGTGGGCGAAAGCGGCGGCCGCAGTGACGTAGCGGTCCTCACCCGTCCGGTCCAGAACATCGTGTTCGCTTGCGACGCCGGCATGGGTTCCAGCGCCATGGGAGCCTCGGTACTGCGCAACAAGATGAAGGCAGCGGGCTTCCCGGACGTCAAGGTCACCAACTCGGCCATCGCCAACCTGAGCGATACCTACGACGTTGTGGTCACGCACCAGGACCTCACCGAACGTGCCCAGCCGAAGACCTCCAGCGCAGTGCACTACTCCGTGGACAACTTCATGAACAGCCCCAAGTACGACGAAATCGTGGAGCTCGTGAAGACCAGCAACACCGAGGGTCCCGCAGCCGCACACCCAAGCAGTGCTGCTGAGACGGAAGCAGCCCCGAGCCACGGTGCCCATGCCGCGGAGCCAGGTGCCGCCGTCGGAGGCAAGGGCGTGCTGTTGGCCGAAAGCGTCACCCTGAACGGCACTGCCCGTGACCGCGATTCCGCGATCGACGAGGCCGGCCAGCTCCTGCTGGACCGTGGCGCCGTGGATGTCAGCTACGTCCACGCCATGCACGAACGCGAGGAATCCGTGTCCACGTACATGGGCAGCTTCCTGGCGATCCCGCACGGCACCAACGATGCCAAGGACCACATCAAGCACTCGGCCGTTTCGATCGTCCGTTACTCGGAAGGCATCGACTGGGGCGGCAAGCAAGTGAAGTTCGTGGTCGGTGTTGCCGGCCTCAACAATGAGCACCTCCACATCCTGTCCTCCATCGCGAAGATCTTCACCAACAAGGCCCAGGTTGCCCAGTTGGAGGAGGCCACCACGGTTGAGGAAGTCCTGGAGCTGTTCGGAAAGGTCAACGCATAGTGAAGGCAGTCCATTTTGGGGCGGGCAATATTGGACGAGGATTTGTGGGGCTTCTGCTGCACGAGGCCGGATACGAGGTGGTGTTCGCGGACGTTGCGGACGCGCTGATCAGCCAGCTGGCCTCGGCGGACAGTTACGAGGTACACGAGGTTGGCGAGAACGCCGCGGTGAAGACCGTGGACGGCTTCCGTGCGCTCAACTCCGGGACCGAGGAAGCCGCCGTTGTGGAGGAAATCTCGACGGCGGATGTGGTCACCACGGCGGTGGGGCCGCACATTCTGAAGTTCGTGGCCCCCGTGATCGCCCGCGGGCTGGCCGCCCGGCCCGCGGACCTGCCGCCCCTCCAGGTCATGGCGTGCGAGAACGCCATCAATGCCACGGACCTCCTGCACGTGGAGGTCCGGGCGGCCTGGGACGACTCCGCGGGGGACTTGGACTCCGTGGCTGTTTTCGCCAACACTGCAGTGGACAGGATCGTTCCCAACCAGGCTCCGGGCCAGGGCCTGGACGTCACTGTGGAGACCTTCTACGAATGGGTCATCGACCGGACGCCCTTCGGCGCGAACCCGCCCGTTATCCCCGGCGCGACGTTCGTTGATGAGCTGGGACCGTACATCGAGCGCAAGCTCTTCACGGTTAACACGGGCCACGCCTCCGCGGCGTACTTCGGCTACCAGGCAGGGCTGGAGAAGATCTCCGATGCCATGGCTGATCCGTCCGTCGCCGCGAAGGTCCGGGCTGTCCTGCAAGAAACCAAGGAACTGCTGGTGGCGAAGCACGGCTTCGTCGAGGCCGAGCAGGAAGCGTACGTGCAGAAGATCCTGTCCCGCTTCACCAACCCGCACCTGCCGGACACGGTGGTTCGCGTGGGCCGTGCTCCTTTGCGGAAGCTGGGCCGGCACGAGCGCTTCATCGGTCCCGCTGCGGAGCTCGCCGAGCGGGGCGTGACTCCTTCGGCACTGCTTGAGGCCATGTCCGCGGCCCTCCGTTTCGACGACGGGTCCGATGACGAGGCCGTGGAGCTCGCCAAGCTCCTTGCGGAACTGGACGCGGCCGCCGTCGTCGAACGGGTGACGGAACTGACGCCGTCGCACCCGCTGTTCCCGGCAGTCCAGAAACTGGTGGAGGACCGCCAAGCCGAGCTCTGACGCTCTCTCACCGAACCTCCCGTTTTTCGGGACGCTCTCTCACCGAACCTCCCGTTCCGGGGGATCCTCTCTCACCGAACCTCAGGAAAGCCCGACGCCGGCACTCAACATGAGTGCCGGCGTCGGGCTTTTCTGCGTGGTGGGCTTAGCGCGCTGCCGCGGTTTCGCGCTGCGACATTGCCTTCCACTCGGCCACGCGGGCTTGGTGGAGGGGCGAGCGGCGGACTGCGGCGTAGGCAATACCCAGGATCGCGAACCAGACGGGGGTCACCAGCAGGGCGGTCAGCGTGTCCGGCTGGGTGGTCAGCGCCCAGACCAGGAAAGCGAAGAAGGCGAAGACCACCCAGACCATCACCACGCCGCCAGGCATCTTGAACGGCGAGGCCGCATGCTGCTCCGGCCGGCGCTTGCGGTAAACGAGGTAGCTGGCCAGGATGATGGACCACACGAACATGAAGCACACGGCCGAGACAGTAGTAACCATGTCGAAGGCTGCTCCCACGTCCTTGCCCAAGTACAGGAGCGCTACGCCGGAGAGCAGCAGGACGCAGGAGAGGAACAGCGCGTTCTGGGGTACCTTGCGGCTGGAGAGCCGGCCGAAGACCTTGGGGGCGTCGCCGTCGTTCGCGAGGCCGAAGACCATGCGGGACGTGGAGTAGATGCCGGAGTTGGCCGAGGACATTGCGGAGGTGAGAACCACCAGGTTCACCACTGTGGCAGCCATGCCGAGCCCCGCCAGGGAGAACATGGCGATGAACGGGCTGTGCCCGGCCTTGAACTCCGTCCAGGGGGTAACGGACATGAGGATGATGAGTGCGCCGACGTAGAAGAGCATGACGCGCAGCGGGATGGCGTTGATGGCGCGGGGCAGGTTGTGTTCGGGGTTCTTGGTCTCGGCTGCGGCTGTGCCCACCAGTTCAATGCCCACGAACGCGAAGACGGCAATCTGGAAGCCGGCAACGAAGCCCATGAATTCCTTGGGGAAGAAGCCGCCGTGGCTCCACAGGTTGGTGAAGCTTGCCGTGCCTGCGTTGGACTGGAAGCCGGTGAAGATCAGCACCAGGCCCACCACGATCAGTGCCACGATGGCCACGATCTTGATCAGGGCGAACCAGAACTCGGTCTCACCGAACGCCTTCACGGTGGGAAGGTTCAGCAACAGGAGGATGGCAATGGTCGCGAACCCGGGGATCATCAGGGGGATGCCGGGCCAGAGCTCGTTCGCGTAACCGGCAATCGCGATGACGTCTGCAACGCCCGTAACAACCCAGCAGAACCAGTAGGTCCAACCGGTGAAGAATCCAGCCCATGGCCCCAAGAGATCGCCGGCAAAGTCGCTGAAGGACTTGTAATTCAAGTTGGACAACAGGAGCTGTCCCATGGCCCGCATGACGAAAAAGAGCATGAAGCCGATGATCATGTAAACGAAGATCACGGAGGGGCCGGCGACGGAGATGGTCTTGCCGGAGCCCATGAACAGCCCGGTGCCGATCGCACCGCCGATGGCCAGGAGCTGGATGTGGCGGTTGCTGAGCGAGCGTGACAGGTGGGGCTCGGCGTCCCTGCTGGAGGCAGTGTGCTGCCCCGTTGTTGTCTGGTCGGACATGAGTGTTCAAGAACCCTTCGGAGGAACCGTCAAAATGGTGACGGCCGTTACAAATTTGGTTCTGTAAAGCTATAACTTATGTCTGACAAATGGCGAATCGGTCTGCATGGCGAAAGCTCCCGCTGCGGAGAGGGGAGCTAAGCCGTTGGTTCCTTTGTTCCGCGTCAGGAAATCAGGAGATCTTCCGCCGGTACACCCTTGCCGCGAAAACGTAGGCCAGCACCAGGATTCCCAGGCACCATGCGAGGGCTACCCAGATGTCCGATCCCACGGGCCGCTGCGCGAAGATGTTCTGGATGGTGTTGACGATCGACGTGACTGGTTGGTTCTCGGCGAACCAGCGCACCGGGCCCGGCATGGTGTCCGTGGGAACGAAGGCCGAGCTGATGAACGGCAGGAAGATCAGTGGGTAGGAGAACCCGCCTGCCCCGTCAAAGGTCTTGGCAGTCAGCCCTGCGATGATGGCGATCCAGGTCAACGCCAGGGTGAAGAGTGCCAAAATTCCCGCCACGGCGAGCCAATCCAGCACACTGGCCGAGGTTCGGAAACCCATCAGCAGGGCAACGCCCACGATGATCACCAACGACAATCCGTTGGCCACAAGCGATGTCAGGACGTGGGCCCACAGGACGGAGGACCGCGCGATCGGCATGGACTGGAGTCGCTCGAAGATGCCGCCCTGCATGTCCGAAAACAGCCGGACGGCGGTGTAGGCTATCCCCGACGCGATGGCGATCAGCATGATGCCCGGCAGAAGGTAGTTTACGTAGTTTTCCGTGCCGGTCCTGATCGCCCCGCCGAACACGTAGACGAACAGCAGCATCAGGGCTATGGGTGTGATCGCCGTGGTGATGATGGTGTCAACGCTCCGGAAGATGTGGCGCATGGAGCGACCGGTCAGGACTGAGGTATCTGCGAGGAAGTGCGTGCTCATGACCGTTCCTTTGCTGTTTCGTGGCTTTCCGCGAGGCCGTTGGTTCCCACCAGCGCCAGGAAGATCTCTTCCAGCGTGGGCTGCTTTTCCACGTACTCCACCGTGGCCGGAGGCAGGAGCTGCTTCAGCTCCGCGAGGGTCCCGTTGGCAATGATGCGCCCCTGGTGAAGGATGGCGATCCGGTCCGCGAGGTGCTCGGCCTCGTCCAGGTATTGCGTAGTCAGCAGGACAGTGGTTCCCTGCCTGGCGAGGTTCTTGACGATCTCCCACACCTCCAGCCGGGCTTCCGGGTCGAGGCCCGTTGTGGGTTCGTCCAGGAAGATCACCCTGGGGCGTCCGATCAAGCTCATGGCGATGTCCAGCCGGCGACGCATGCCGCCGGAGTACGTGGCCACCTTTCGGCTCCCGGCTTCAGTGAGGTTGAACTGCGAGAGCAGCCCATCGGCCACCTGTCCCGGATCCTTCAGGTGCCGCAGCTTGGCCACGAGCACCAGGTTCTCCCGTCCGGAGAGGATCTCGTCGACGGCGGCGAACTGCCCGGTAAGGCTGATGGACTCACGCACCTTGAGCGGTTCGGCCGCAACGTCGAAACCTTCGACGGCGGCAGCCCCGGCGTCCGCTGTGAGCAGCGTGGACAGGATCTTGACCATGGTGGTCTTGCCGGCGCCGTTGGATCCCAGCAGGGCGAAGATGCTGCCCGGGGCCACCTCGAAGTCCACTCCCTGCAGCACGTGCAGGTCCTTGTAGGATTTCTCGATGCCCTGCACGCGGATGGCCGGGGCTGCCTGGACTGCGGTAGTCATGACTCCTTCTCCTTTGACCTTGCGTTGTCCACGGCCTCGATGAGCCGCGTCCGTTCCTTGTCGATCCACCGCTTGCCGCCGTAGGCCTGGGCAAATGTCTCCGCAAACTCCACGGGATCCTCGCCAACGATGTCGCTGACCGGGGTGCCGTCAAGGGAAGCCCGTTCCCAGAGGTCCACATGGTCGCTGTACATCTGGACGATCGTGTCGCCTTCCGTGACGCCGCCGTAGTACATGAGGTAGCGGCTGAACGCGGCCGCCACGCTCTTGTACGGCTCCGGCAGTGCCTCCAAGCGGGCCTTCGCCTGCCGGTATTGCTTCTTCTGCTCGAGCGGTCCGGTGACCAGTTCGATCCATTTCGCTGCCATTGCTATTTCCCTTCCTTGCGGAGTTCTTCAAGCCGTTCGGACAAGAAGCTCCAGGTGTTCCAAAAGTCGTCCAGTTCTGATTTGCCCTTGGCGTTGAGCGTGTACACCTTGCGCGGTGGGCCCTTCTCGGACGGGCGTTTCTCCACGTCCACCAGGCCCTTTTGCTCGATCCTGACCAACAGGGCGTACACCGTGCCTTCGGCGATCTCGGTGAAACCCTGTGCCCGGAGCAGCGTGGTGATCTCGTATCCATACGCCGGTTTCCCGGTCAGGAGGGCCAGGACGATGCCCTCCAGTGTCCCTTTGAGCATCTCCGTCATTTGCTTGCCCATCGGACACCTCCTCACTACTTGGTAATACTGACTACCACTACATAGTAGAACTGAGTACCGGTACTTAGCAATACTGAGTTGCAAGTTAAATGGCATGCTGGGGACATGGCCACCAGCCCCGCCGCCGTGCCCGCTTTGATGACTGCCGCCGTCGAGGGTGGAACCTTCACGCTTCGCCGCGCAGCCAAAGGCGACCTTCCCGCTATCCTGCGCCTCCTTGCGGACGACCAGTTGGGTTCCATCCGCGAAAACTTAGGTGACCTGGCGCCATATGAGGCCGCCTTTGACGCGATCGACGCCGATCCGGCGCACCTCCTGGTGGTGGGGGAGTTGGCCGGTGAAGTGGTGGCCACCTTCCAACTCAGCTATCTCCCGGGCCTATCCCGCAAAGGGTCGTGGCGCTCGCAGATTGAGGCGGTGAGGGTCTCCGGCGAACTGCGCGGGCAGGGGGTTGGTGCCCTGATGATCAAGTGGGCCGTCGACCAGGCCCGCGAGCGTGGCTGCACGCTGGTCCAGCTCACCACCGACAAATCCCGCACCGCGGCGCACCGCTTCTACGAGCGGCTGGGCTTCGTTGCGAGCCACGAGGGCATGAAGCTCACCCTCTAGCCCCCGCCTGCCCAACTGGGGAACAGTAAACGTGGCTACGGGCCCCCATTGTGACGCTTGTTGTCCCGCTGTTGGGTGCGGCGAGGCTTGACTATTAGGTATCCTAACTATTAGGCTACCTAAATATGACGAATGCTTTCGACCCCCGGCTCCTCGATCTAGCGCGTGACTTCCGCGAAGCACTGCGCTTGGGCGTGTACATGTTCCGCCGCCTGGACCCGGAGGGTGAACTCACCGCCGCGCAGCTCAGCTTGCTGTCCATGATTTCCGACGGCGGCCTGCGCGTTGGGGACATCGCCAAGAACCTGGGGATCAAGGTTCCCAGTGCCACTGAGCAGATCATCAAGCTCGAACGCGCCGGCTTGGTCAATCGTCAACCTGACCCGCACGACTCCCGCGCCGTGCAGGTGATTACCACCCAGGCGGGGCTCGCCGCCGTCGAATCCGCCAACCACAGGCGCAACGCCATGGTTGCCGAACTCCTGCAGAGCCTGGACGCGGACGAAATCGAGCAGTTGGCCGCTGCGCTTCCGGTGATCACCAAAATCAACAGCTCGTTCCAGAACGAATCCGATAGGAGCAAAACAAATGTCACGCCAGCTGGCTGACGCAACAAGCGCCGAAAACACCCTGGAAGCCGAGAAGGTTTCCTTTCTCAAGCAGCCCAAGGCCGTCTGGGCAACAGCCCTCGCCGCCGTGTTCGCCTTCATGGGCATTGGCCTGGTGGACCCGATCCTGCCAGCCATAGCCAAAAACCTCGAAGCCTCGCCCAGCGAGGTCTCCCTGCTGTTCACCAGCTACTTCCTGGTGACGGCCGTGGCGATGTTGATCAGTGGATTCGTGTCATCGCGCATCGGCGGCAAGAAGACGCTGCTGATCGGGCTGGCCGTCATTGTGGTGTTTGCTTCCTTGTCCGGCCTGTCCGGGAGCGTTGAGCAGCTGGTGGGCTTCCGCGCCGGTTGGGGACTGGGTAATGCCTTGTTCGTCGCTACAGCGTTGGCCGTAATCGTTGGCGTGGCCAGTGGTGGCACGGGAGTCGCGATCATTCTCTACGAGGCCGCCCTTGGCCTGGGCATCTCCCTTGGCCCGCTGCTGGGTGCGCTTCTTGGCGGCTGGCAGTGGCGCGCGCCGTTCTTCGGCACGGCCGTCTTGATGGCAGCTGCGTTTATTGCCTTGCTGGCGCTCCTACCCAAGACCCCCGCCCCCGCCAAGAAGGCGCGCTTGCGGGATCCGCTGCTGGCGCTCGGGCACAAGGGGCTCAGCACGACGGCAGCGAGTGCCCTGTTCTACAACTATGGTTTCTTCACGATCCTGGCCTTCACGCCGTTCATCCTGGGCATGGACGCCTACGGAATCGGCGGAGTGTTCTTCGGTTGGGGCGTCGCCGTCGCTGTGTTCTCCGTGTTCGTGGCACCTGTCCTCCAGAACCGCTTCGGCGCCGTCAAGGTCCTCACAGGCACACTGTTCGTCCTGATGCTGGACCTGATCGGGCTGGGACTGGCCGCGGGGCAGTCGGTGCCTGCCGTCGTCGTGCTTGTCATCGTGGCCGGCGCCCTGCTGGGTATCAACAACACGATCTACACCGAACTGGCCATGGGCGTTTCGGATTCACCGCGGCCCGTGGCATCGGCCGGCTACAACTTTGTCCGCTGGATGGGCGGCGCGCTGGCTCCGTTCGCCGCAGCCCAGCTTGGCGAGCACTTCGGCCCGCAGATTCCGTTCTTCGCCGGTGCGGTGGCCATGGTCATCGCGATCCTGGTGGCCTTCGGTGGACGTAATTACCTGAAGTCGCACGAACCGCACCTCGTTTAGCCCCAACTGAGTAGCAGTTCAGGTCGTTCCCAGCGCTGGGAACGACCTGAACTGCGACTTACTTGGGTTCCTCGCCGGTGGGCAGCGGCGAAACCTGCGCGCCCTTGGGGACGAACAAAGTTTCGGCCTGCTCCAGCGACATGCCATTGGTCTCCGGCACCTTGAACATGACAAAGAAGAACGACGCCGCAGCGAACGCCGCGTACATGGCGTACGTCAGCGGCAGCGAACCTGCCGCCATGATGGGAAAGCTGAGTGTGATGGCGAAGTTTGCGATCCACTGCGCCGCCGCGGCTAGTCCCAGTGCCCGGGCGCGGATGCGGGACGGGAAGATCTCGCCGAGAAGCACCCAGACCAACGGGCCCCACGAGGCGCCAAAGCTGATCACGAAGACGTTGGCCGCAACCAGGGCCGCTGGACCCCAACCGCCGGGCAAGGTGATCTCCGAGCCTGTCCCGGTTGCCGAGGAGAACGCCACGGCCATGACACCCAGGGAGACAGCCATGCCGATGGAGCCGGTGAGCAGGATCGGGCGGCGGCCCACACGGTCAACCAGCGCAATCGCAACGAGCGTCACCAGAATGTTGGTCACCGATGTCGCCACGGAGATGGTGAGGGAGTCCTTCTCCTGGAATCCAACGGCCTTCCACAGCGTGGTGGAGTAGTAGAAGATCACGTTGATGCCCACGAACTGCTGCAGCACGGACAGGATGATGCCGATCCACACCACGGGCTGCAGTCCGAACGCCTTGCCGCGCAAGGAGCCCTTCTTGCTGGAGAGTTCGTCCTCGTGGATTGACTCCTTGATCTCGCGGATGTGCCGGTCGATGTCGTCGTTCGGCATGATGGCCTTGAAGACCTTCTGTGCTTGCTCATCCTTGCCGTTGAGCACCAGGAAGCGCGGGGACTCCGGCAACCTGAAGGCAATGAATCCGTACACTGCGGCCGGAACGGCGCAGGCGATGAACATCCACCGCCACGCCTCGATCCCCAACCAGAAGGAGTTGCCGGCGCTGCCTGCCGAATTTGCCAGCAGGGCGTCGGACAAGAGCGCGGCGAAGATACCGGTGGTGATCGCGAGCTGCTGAAGGGATGCCAGCCGGCCACGGACATGGCGGGGCGAGATCTCTGAGATGTAGGCCGGGGCAATCACGGACGCGAGGCCGATGCCCAGGCCGCCCACCAGGCGCCAGAAGATCAGGTCCCACACTCCGAAGGCCAGGCCCGTGCCAATGGAGCTCACCAGGAAGAGGAGTGCACCAATCTTCATGGCAGGAATACGGCCATAACGGTCAGCGACCTTGCCTGCCAGGTACGCGCCCAGCGCGCAACCGAGCAAGGCGATGGCTACGGCGAAGCCGGTCACGGCCTCGCTCAGCATGAATTCGTCCTTCATGGCATCCACCGCGCCGTTGACCACGGAGGAGTCGAAGCCGAAGAGGAAGCCGCCTACCGCTCCCGCAACAGCCAGTCCCACCACTTTTCGGGAGACTGGGGGCACGCCTTCGGTGCTTGAGCTGGACATGGTTCTCCCTTGCGGCAGTGGAATGGGTTTCACAGTGCGGGACGTCGTCGGCCGGCCCGACGGGTCGCCGGTGCACGCGCGCTACACAGTGTGGCACGTCATATCGGGCAACTTCCAGTCATGCGCGCGGACATGACATGCATTCACTTCCTGAACTCAAGAAGCGTCGAAGTTCTCCCTTTGATCAGCCGCGGGTACGAAAAGCGCCTGAACTGGACTTTTGCTTGAACTTCTTTAACGCAAGTGCTCGACGGCGGCAGGCGGCGCGGGCGCTGGCGTCGGGTCCCGTCGTCGTCATCTTTACGGGCCCCGACCATCTTCAGCCCTCGCCGGTATGGCACCTTTGAGGCTGACCGGAGTCAGCTGGGAGGAAGAAGCCTGCCCCTTAACAGCAATGAGGCGGGCAATCCATGGATTGCCCGCCTCATTGCTGCGTTGGCTCTGAATTCCGAGGAGCCGAGCTTGGATCCTAGTGCGCAGCCACGGATTCCTTCGCCGCCGACTTGGGGTCGGTGAGCTTCTTGTTCGGCAACGCGAAGCTGATCAGGAACGCGATGACCATCAGGCCCGCCGCGGTAAGCATCACGGTGTCAATGGCCTGTGCGAAGCCTTCGGTGATGGGGCGGGTCAGCGTGCTGTTGGCCGCGTGCAGCCAACTGGTGTCGTTAAGGGAATCGTTGTTGGCGCCGTTCTTGAAGAAGTCGAACAGCTTGGCGTTGGCGGGATCGGCGGCCACAGCCGGATCCTTCAGCACGATCTGGTAGTCCGGGCTGGAAGAGGCGGTCTTCATGCCGTCCGCGATCTTGTCCGCGGCAAGGCTGAACAGCATGGAGATGAACACTGCCGTGCCCACGGCTCCACCCATGGAACGGAAGAACGCGGCCGTGGAGGTGCCAACGCCCATGTCCTTCGGCGGTACGGAAACCTGCATGGCGAGCGTCAGCGGCTGCATGCAGAAGCCCAGGCCAACACCGAAGAACACGGCGATCAGGCCGGGGGCCCAAAGCCCGGTGTCCACGCCCAACACCAAGCCCATGACGACTGCGGCTGCGGCCAAGGTGAAAGTACCCAGAATCGGGAAGACACGGTAGACGCCCGAGGACGAAATGGTCCGACCGGCCGTGATGGAGCCGAACAGGATGCCCACGGTGAACGTGATCATCATGAGGCCGGCCTCGGTAGGCGTGAGGCCTTTGACCAACTGGAGGTACATGGGGAGCATGGCGATCGCGCCGAACATGCCAATGCCGATGATGAAGTTCAACAGCGAGGACAGGCCGAACGTGGCGTTCTTGAAGAGGCGGAGCGGGATCAGTGCGTAGTCGCCGGCACGCTTTTCAGCGAAAAGGAACGCAACGATGCCGAGGACACCGAGTCCGTAGCAAAGCCATGAACCACCCGAGGTCCAACCCCACACGCGGCCCTGTTCAGCAACAAGCAGGAGCGGAACGATTGCGAGGGTGATGGCTGCAGCACCCCAGTAGTCGATCTTCTGCTTCACGTGCCGTGCCGGCAGGTGCAGGAACAGGAACACAACCACTAGGGCGGCGAGGCCGATCGGCAGGTTGATGAAGAAGACCCAGCGCCAGCCGTCGAAGCCCAGTATGTTCGAGGCGCCGGCGAAGGCGCCGCCAATGACCGGACCCAGCACGGAGGAGATGCCGAAGACTGACATGAAGTAGCCCTGGTACTTGGCGCGGTCCTTCAGGGCCACGATGTCGCCGATGATGGTCAGCGCCAGAGCCAGCAGGCCACCGGCGCCCAGGCCCTGAACGCCGCGGGCGATCGCGAGTTCGGTCATGGAGTGGACCGAGCCTGCATACAGGGATCCGGCAAGGAAGATCAGGATGGCAGCCAGGTACAGCGGGCGGCGACCGAAGATGTCGCTGAGCTTGCCGTACAGCGGAGTGCTGACCGTAGAGGTAATGAGGTATGCGGTGGTGGCCCACGCCTGGAGGGACAAGCCGTCGAGGTCGTTGGCAATGGTGTAGATGGACGTGGACACAATGGTCTGGTCCAGCGAGGACAGGAACATGCCGAGCATGAGTCCCACCATGACGGTGAGTGTCTGACGATGCGTCAGCACCTCACCGGCGGCCCGGACGGGCGCAGAGTTGGACATATCTTCTCCAAGAGAGGCAGGCGTGGGTTTTAAGCAGGATAGTTGCTTTCAGTAACTATCCTAATGCCTGATTGATTCCCGGGTCACCAAACTTATTCCGAACTCCCCGTAAATCACGTCCGGGCAACGCATCACCGTTCCACGAGGATGCCGTCCGGATCGCTGTAGATCATCACGCCCGGCTGGATACGGACCCGGTCGATCACCAGATCCACATCAACCTCGCCAATACCTGTCTTGGCGCTCTTCTTGGGGTTGCTGCCCAGCGCTTTGACACCCAAGGGCAGCCGTGCCAGCGCTTCCCTGTCCCGGATGGCGCCGTTGATGATGACGCCCGCCCACCCATTGGCCACGGCGCTCTCGGCGATCATGTCTCCCATGAGGGCGGTTCGCAGCGAGGCGTGTCCGTCCACCACCAGGACGGCCCCCTCGCCGGGGGTGTTCAGGATGGTCTTCACCAAGGCATTGTCTTCGAAGCACCGCACCGTTCGTACTGGGCCGCTGAAGTGGGACTGTCCGCCGAGGTTCTGGAACTGAATGGAAATCGACTCAAGTTCTTCGCCGCGCTCGTCGTACAGGTCGGCGGTGTTCACATGCTCGCTCATGGGTTCTCCTTAAGGGGTTTGAGGCCACACTAACGCCCGTATCCAAAGCCCCGCACGGCTTGTCCACGCTATGTGGACAACACCGCCACAAAGCTCTCACGACTGTCCGCCGCGCTAGGCTGAATCCAAGCATCCACACCAAGGGGGAAACCTGCCATGAGCCTTTCTGACCTGCCCGGGCCGGTCCCTGATCCGGCCGTGGTGCGTGCCAGCACGACGACGGCACTCGCCGAGCCGGTGCAACGTGTCCGCTCGCTCTGGGTCACCGGGGTGGTACTGGTCAACCTTGGCATCAACGCGGCCTTCTTCGGTCCCCTGCAGGTGCTCCTGGGCCAACAGGCGGCTCATTTTGACGATGGCCAGAAGGAAGCGATCCTGGCGTTGGTGACGGGCTGTGGCGCCGCCGTTTCCATGGTGGCCAATCCCTTGTTCGGTGCTTTCAGTGATCGCACCACGTTGAGGTACGGACGACGAGTGCCGTGGGTCTTGTTGGGCGCGATTCTTGGCGCCGTGGCCCTCGTTGCGCTTGCCGGCGCCCCCAATGTCGCGGTGATGACCGTGCTCTGGTGCCTCGTCCAAGCCGGTGCCAACGGAATGTATGCCGCCATCACGGCCGCCGTGCCGGACCGCGTCCCGGTAGCGCAGCGCGGAACCGTCGGCGGCCTTGCCGCCATGGGGCAAACCGTGGGCATCCTGCTCGGCGCGGTGATTGCCGCCGTCGTTGCCGGAAACTTCGCACTCGGTTACTGGCTGTGCGCAGCGGCGCTACTCGCCGGCGTCGTGCTTTACCTCTTCAAGAACGACGACGAGCCCCTCTCCAGGCAGGACCGGCCCCCGTTCAGGATGGGCACCTTTCTCCGGGGCTTTTGGGTGTCGCCGAAGCGCTTCCCGGATTTCAGCTGGGCTTGGCTTACGCGGCTTTTGGTGAGTACGGGCAACCACATGGTCACGTTGTATCTGCTGTTTTTCCTCAGTGATGCCGTACACCTGAAGGAAACCGAGGGCATTGATCCTGCTTTCGGCGTCCTGATCCTTACCGGGCTCTACGCTGTGGCGGTGATCATCACGAGCGTGCTCGGCGGCCGGTTAAGCGACCGGATGGGCAAGCGAAAGCCGTTGGTAATCGCATCGTCCGTCATCATCGCATTGGCTTCGCTGATCCTCGCCTTCGCGCCGACCTGGATCGGTGCGCTGGCAGGGGCGATTGTCCTTGGAATTGGATTCGGCGCCTACTTGGCCGTGGACTTCGCCTTAATCACGCAGGTCCTCCCCACGGCGTTGGACCGTGGAAAGGACCTGGGGGTCATCAACATCGCGAACTCGCTGCCGCAGGTGATCGCGCCGAGCATAGCGTTCCCGTTTGTTGCCTACTGGGGCGGCTACGTCTCGCTGTACATAGCCGCCGCCGTCATCGGCCTGCTGGGCGCGGTGTTCGTGGTGAAGATCAAGAGCGTCGCGTAGCCGGTTTAGAACACGGCGGTGAAGCCACCCCAGCCCCAACCGACCACCTCTGCGCCCTTCCAGCCTCCTGCGCCATTGCCGTAGTACATGTGCATTCGGCCTGAGTAGTCGATGGCATAAACGTCCTGATAGCCGTCAGCGTTGAAGTCCCCAGCGGCTCCGACCTTGGCCATCGTGTTCCACCCAACTCCGATGATGTCGCGTTTTTCGATCTTGGAACCATCGACCTGGTAGCTGTAGAGAAGCCCCGACGGCGTCCGTCCCATCAGGTCCTCTACGCCGTCACCGTTGAAGTCACCGGCAGGAAAGACTGCATTGAACATGTTCCACCCGGTACCAATCGGATGTCCGGCGTAAGCGAGGCCACCGTCGTAGCCCGTTCCGTAGTACCAGAGAGTTCCGTTGGCATCGCGACCGTAGATACCGCTGTGTCCGCCTTCCTGGGTGCTCGTCGTCGCGAAGATGGTGTTAAAGACATTCCAACCGGTGCCCAGCTGTTGGCGCTGCAGCCAGCCGCCTTGGCCGTCGCCGGGATACAGGTAGAGCCGGCCGGTGCTATCGCGAGCAACAACGTCATTCCTGCCGTCGCGGTTCAGGTCGCCGGTCTTGAAGATGGACGTCATCTCCGACCAACCTTGGCCGATGACTCGGGGCGCTTCCCAACCTCCCCGTGTCGATGTGGGGTACATGCTGAGTAGTCCGGAGCGGTCGCGGGCAAGGATGTCCGTGGTCCCGTCGCCATTGAATCCGCTGGACCAATGGGAGTCCCTGATATCTTCCTTCCATTCGCTGGTAACAACCCTCAAGTTGTCCCAGCCCACGGAGACGGTTACCTCTGCCGCAATGTAGTTCTGCTCGTAATTATGGTGCTGGTCCTGGACGGTAGGGCGATACGTCGGAGCTGTAGGGCGTTCTACATAGGGAGGTCCCACCCATCGCGACTTGACTACTGGACTGGACCCGGCTGGCACCACGACTTCTGACAAGCTGAAGTCGGTTCGCAGAATAGAGCCAACCGATGCTTCGCCCAGCACATTTGGACGGCGGGGCTGAACAATGGGTCCGGCCGGTTTTGACACGGCCTCAGTCGGCAGGTACCCAGGAGAGTAGACCTTCGTACGGAAGGAAACCGATGCGCCCACGTCGAAGGAAGACAGATAGTAGTCGGAGGTCTTGTATTCCAGATCGATGCCGTTGCGCATCCACTGGTACTCCGCATAATCCGGCTGGCCCTGCCACGTGCCAGGATTGGCCTTGGCCCAGATCTCAGTTTCGGCTCGCCCTTCAACGTAAGCTGGGCTGACATTCACATTTGGCTGCAGTATTAAAGCCGGGTTGTTGACTCTGAATGCCGCCTCCGGAAAGTCATCTGTGACTGAGGAATCGCCACTGTACTTCCTGGGCCTGATCATCGCCGACGATCCATCGGCGAATTTAACCGTTGCCTGTCGTAGCGAGTACTTTCCCGTGGCGTCATTGGCCTGCACGGTTCGGAACGCAGAGCCGGACTGTTGCGATTGCACGCCGTTGGCGGGCTTCCATGACAAGTAACTCTCCGTGACCCCGGACTCATCCTGCATCACGAAGCTGACTGCGGTGGCAGGTCGCGCCACCGTAAAGTTCAAACGCAACTCGCCACCCACCGAAGCGGTTGTTTTGCTGGCCGCGCTAATGCTCAGAAAGGCTGGATCCGGCGGCCATACGTACGAGTCCGCGGTGGAGGAACCGCTGTCAGTGGGTGTCGCACCAGCGGCAGGAATGTGAAACAGGAGGCTGGCAAGCATGCTTGTCACGGTGAGTGCCAGAACCTGCAAACCGAGGAGCATGGAACGATGTGTGGTGAGTTTCATGGTCGGTCTTCCCAAAGTGATTGGTTCTCTTGAAAGAAAAGTTGCGCTTAGAAGACAGCGTTGAAGCTATTCCAGCCCCAGCCAACAACTGGCGAGCCTTTCCAACGGAAGCCGGATATGCCGGAGTGGGTGTAGCCGGAGGGGTCACCCAAATACATGGTTAGACGCCCACTGTTGTCTATTCCATAAACGTCCGAATAGCCGTCACCATTGAAGTCGCCGGCCATCCCGATCTTTGCCACCGACTCCCAGCCCCAGCCAATGGATCCCGAGAAGCCGCCTGGCAAGCCGAATTCTTGAAACCACCCGTTCCGGGTGGTGCTTCTTACCTCAAGCGTTCCCCAGAAGGGGCGTGTTAGTACCACCAGGTCCGGGCTGTCCAGAAAGTGTCCCGCGCCCACTGCATAGTAACCATCCCAGCCTGGACCGATTTTGTATGGAGTAAGCCATCCACCTCGACCATTGCCGGGGTACATGAAGAGATTCCCCGCGGAGTCCTTGGCGAGAATGTCGTTAGTACCGTCACCGTTGAAATCGCCGGGCGAGATAAGGTCTTTGAATCCTTGCCACCCTTGGCCTACCTGCAGTGCCTTCTTCCACCCGCCGGATCCGTTTCCCTGATAGAGGAAGAGCCGGCCCTGGCCATCGCGCGCCAGGACGTCCACGGTGCCGTCGCCGTCGAAGTCCCCGGGAGAGAGCAGCATGTTGAAGTTGTTCCAACCCCAACCGATCACTTGTGGCGCCTGCCAGTTTCCGCGTCCATCAGTGGGGTACAACAGCAAACGGCCAGCGGAATCGCGGGCAAAAAGATCAAGCGTGCCGTCGCCGTTGAATCCACGGGCACGTGGCGCTGCCGCGATCCGGAGCGGATGGGACGCCTGCGCGGTCACGGACGACTCGGCGTCGTACGTAACGGTGAGACTGGCGGCAATCACTCGTCCTAAGTCAGCGGACGTAGCCAGGTAAGTGCTGCCGGTGGCGCCCGGAATGACCACACCGTCGCGGGTCCAGGTGTAGGACACGGTTGGCGTTCCGCCAGCGGGCGAAACGTAGGCGAACGTCGTCGAGATATCGACCTTCAGGAGACCCCCTACCGTGGGGTCGCCTTGGAGCCTTGGTGAAGTAGAGACGTAGACGTATCGCGACGGCACGGCCACCGAAGGCGCCGCAGCTTGGGCGGGCATGCCGGACGCCAGGACACCGCAAGCAAGGACCGATGCCGCGACAATCGAGGAGAGCCGACGGAGCGCGTGAGAGCGCGGGGAATTGAGAGACTTCAAGATTTCCTCATGGAGTAAGCACCGGAATGACCGGCAGGACGAATAGCCGAGCAGAAAAGTCAGATCCGGACAGGCGCACGCCTAGAACACGGCATTGAAGCCACCCCAGCCCCAACCGACAACGGCTGAGGGTTGCCAGCGGAAACCGCTGAGACCGTACCACCAGAAGAAATACGTGTCTCCCAAATACATGGTGAGTCGCCCGTCCGGGTCTATGCCGTAGAGGTCCGCGTATCCGTCGCCGTTGAAGTCACCTGCCGCGCCGAACCTGCTGACGGACTGCCAGCCCCAGCCGATGATGCCCGCGAGTCCGGCCGATGTTCCGTGCTGGTCAAACCAACCGTTGCGGTTCGTTGTCCGTACTTGGAGGTCTCCCGCTGATGATCGACTAAGCACGACGAGGTCGGACGAACCAAGGAAGTGTCCCGCTCCTACCGAATCCAGTCCGTTCCAGCCTTGGCCCACTTGGCGGGCTGGAAGCCATCCGCCGCGCCCGTTGCCGGGGTATAGGAAGAGACGTCCGGCGGCATCCCTGGCAAGTACGTCGTTCGTGGCGTCGCCATTAAAGTCCCCGGCCGCCATCAACTCATTGAACAGCTGCCATCCCTGACCGACTTGGGTTGCTGGTTTCCAGCCCCCGGAACCGTTTCCTGGGTACAGAAACAGCCTTCCTTGATGGTCACGCGCAAGAACGTCAATAGCT
The DNA here is from genome assembly GCF_044391085.1 of Paenarthrobacter sp. NPDC018779. Taxonomy (NCBI): domain Bacteria; kingdom Bacillati; phylum Actinomycetota; class Actinomycetes; order Micrococcales; family Micrococcaceae; genus Paenarthrobacter; species Paenarthrobacter sp. NPDC018779. The sequence goes on from NZ_JBIRZS010000010.1 coordinate 126,026, forward strand.
CCATCACCGTCAAAATCGCCCGGGGACAGGACGTAGTTGAAGATATTCCAACCGGTTCCGATGACTCTTGCGGGTTTCCAGTGACCATGACCGTCAGTGGGATAGAGCAGCAGCCTGCCAGCCGCATCCCGTGCAAAGAGGTCCATGGTGTCATCGCCGTCGAACCCGCGTGCCCGGGCCGCGGCTGCGATTCTGAGAGGGCTCTGCGCGGCTATGGTCACTTTGGATTCCGGGTCATAGGTGATGGTTACCGAAGCGGCGATGACATGTCCGAGATCCGATTGGAGGGCGCGGTAGGAAGGGCCGGTCGCTCCGGGAATGGTTACTCCATCCCGGGCCCACGAATACGAGTATGAGGGCGACTCACTCCCCGGCCCGAAGGTCAACATCGGAGAGTGTTCGACTTTCAGCAGTCCGCCCACCGTGGCGTCACCGCCCAATTGCGGAGTGTAATTCGTGAAGACATCCCCCATTGGCGCCTGCTGGGTTCCCGCCGCGTGGGCAGGCATCATAGGTGCCGTCAAAGTGCAGGTCAGCATCGATGCAATGAAGGCCAAGAGAACCCTGGGGTTCTTATGCGTGGTTCTGCGAAGTCGGGGGGGTGGTTTCATGGGATTTCCTTTATCCATTGAGCCGAGTGTCCAGTCAGTGCGCACTCGCACGCCTAGAACACTGCATTGAAGCCACCCCAGCCCCAGCCGACAACCCCAAAGCTCTTCCAACCACCAGAGCCGTTGCCGTAGTACATGCGCATCTGGCCGGCGGTGTCGATTCCCCAAACATCATTGGCACCGTCGCCGTCGAAGTCTCCTGCACCACCGAGCTTGGTGATGGCGTTCCAACCCTGGCCAATGACGCGGCTGGTGGTCCACCCTCCGACGCCATTGCCGCCGTAGAAAACCAGGTTTCCGGCGCTGTCCCGGGCCAGGACGTCGGGCTTTTTGTCGCCGTCGAAGTCGCCGGGGGAGAAGATCGAGGTCATGCCGTTCCAACCCCAACCGACGGTGGAAGCTGCAAGGAAACCACCGCGTCCGTTGCCTGGATAAAGCACCAGTTCGCCGTTGGTCTTGCGTGCCAGAAGGTCGTTGTGGCCGTCACCGTTGAAGTCGCCGGCGGCAAAGATGGAGCTGAAAATATGCCAGCCCCAGCCGATCTGCTGGCGTGCATGCCAACCACCCCAGCCATTTGAAGGGTAGAGGAACAATGACCCAGCACTGTCCCGGGCAATGACATCGTTTTCCCCGTCGCCGTTGAAATCGCCGGCCGTGAACATGGTGTTGAAGATGTGCCAGCCTGAACCGACCTCGTAGGCCGGCTGCCACGTGCCGTTTCCGCCCGTCGGGTACAGGCCAAGGCGGCCCCATGAATCCCGAATGAACAGGCCCATGGTGTATGGATCCCAATACCGGTCGGCACCCCGATAGACGCCGGTGGTGTGCGGCCGGTCTATGGTCCCGGAGGTGTCGAAGCTGAAGTCCAGGGCGTTGAAGGCTACGGGAACCGTTCCCGACTCGGGCAGGTTGCCCGGGTTGTAGATGGAGCCGTCACGCCAATAGCCAACCTGGTTCCCGGCGACGGTTTGGATGTTCATGTACTGGGCAAGATAGGTGCCGGGCGGCGTCCCCTGCTCAAAGAAGACATCGAACGTGTAGGTTGAATCGGCGGGATTGTAGGTGCCGCGTGTGAGCTGCTCGTGGAAGGTACCCTTCACCGTGTTCCGAAACGCCACGTACACCTCGGCGATCGGACCGAAGGCTTGGAACGTCACAGTGGACGTTGCGTGGCCACCACGGGGGATGGATCCCGGCGTCGTTGATACTGCTACCGGCACCGGAGCGAAAGTGTCATCAGCATTTGCTGCGGGTGCGCCGACCAGCCCTCCGAGCAAGAAAATGCCGGCAATAAGCGCCGCCGTTAAAGAGCGTGCAAAGCGCACAGGAGTGCTCCCCATGGTTCCCCCAATTCGAGCCGGCCACAGACAACCGGCGGGTGTAAGTGACTAGAGAGTACATGGAGGAAGGAGAAAGCTGGGAATTCGCTGGCAAAAATTCACGGGAAAGACAAGTCAAGCCAGAAAAGCAACCGAAATCGGCTTAGAAAACTGCGTTGAACCCGCCCCAGCCCCAGCCGATAGCGCCGGAACCGTTCCAGCCGCCGTCGCCGTCGCCGTAGTAGGCCAGCAGTTGTCCGGAACTGTCCACCGCGAAGACATCCATGTTGCCGTTGCCGTCGACGTCGCCGGCGGCAGCGATGTTGGACAGGCTGCCCCAGCCCCAACCGATGGTGGCAGAGCCGCTCCAGCCGCCGTTGCCATTGCCCTTGTAAAGGCGAAGGTTTCCGGAGGTGTCGCGGGCCAGGACGTCAACGTTGTTGTCGCCATTGAAGTCGCCGGGAGTGATGATCTGGTTGAGGACGTTCCAGCCGGTGCCCACCAGCGAACGGTTCAACCAGCCGCCGTTGCCGTTGCCGGGGTACAGGTAGAGGTTTCCGGACGAATCACGGGCCAGGACATCATTGTTCCCGTCGCCGTTGAAGTCGCCGGGCGAGACGATGGCAGTGAACCCGTTCCAGCCGCTTCCGATCTGGCGACCGGCGCGGAACCCGCCGTCGCCCGTTCCTTCGTAGAGGAAAAGCCGGCCGGAGGAGTCGCGGGCCAGGACGTCGTTGGTTCCGTCGCCGTTGAAGTCGCCGGGGGACAGGACGGTGGTGAAGCCGTTCCAGCCGGGGCCCACGGTGCGGGCGGATTCCCAGGCGCTGTTGATCCGTGGGTACATCATGAGTGTGCCGTCCGAGCGGCGGGCCAGCAGCTCGAAAGCGCTCCGACCGGTGAAACCGTTGGCGCGGTGGGAAGCGGAGACCGGCGCTGTTTCCTCGCTGGAGACTTCCACGGGATCGCAACCATTTTGGCTGGCCACGAGGTGGGCTGCGATGGTGGCACCGCGGTCTGCCTCGGTCACCACGTAGTTCGGCCACTGCCTCGAGGAAAGGACTCCGTCGCGGGTCCAGTAGATGCTGTAGTCCGGTCCGGCGGCCGCGCCGCAACCGCTGAAGGAGCCCTGCTCGATCTCTACCGTGAGGGTCGAACCAACGAACGGAGCACCGTGTACCACGGGCTGGTCGGGGTCCATGGTTGCCATGGCGGGTGCGGGTGCGAAGGCGGCTGCCGCGATGAATGCGGCAGCGATTCCGGAAAGCGCTCGGCGCACGCCGGACGTCGGGCGTGATGAAGCGTACATGGTGTCCTCCCCAGACTTTATGCGGTTAATGGTACCGCGGCTGGGATCTACCTAGAAGATTGCTGTGAAGGCGCCCCATCCGTTACCGACCACTTCAGAGCCACGCCATCCGGTTCTGCCGTCGCTGTAATAGACCACCAACCGGCCCTGTTGGTCCACGCCGTAGACGTCCGGATTGCCGTCCTTGTCGAAGTCGCCGGCGGCCCCTGCGGCCTTCAGCGTGTTCCATCCGACGCCGATCAACCAAGAGCGCGTCCAGCCGCCGGCGCCGTTTCCGCCATAGAAGTACAGGTAGCCGCTGCGGTCGCGCGCCAGGATGTCCACCTTGCCGTCACCGTTGAAATCGCCGGGTGTCAGGAGCGCGTCCATCACCTGCCAGCCCTGCCCGACGGCGGTTCGCGGCAACCAGCCACCGGAACCATTTCCGGGGTACAGATAAAGAGCGCCGCCCGGCTCGCGCGCCAGGATGTCGTTGGTGCCGTCGCCGTTGAAGTCTCCGGGGCTGACGATGGAGTCGAAGATGTTCCAGCCCTTGCCGATGGTCTGTCCGGGCTTCCAACCTCCGGTTCCGTCACCCGCGTAGAGGTACAAAGTGCCTGCAGAGTCGCGGGCAATTACATCGGTCTTGCCGTCGCCGTTGAAGTCGCCGGGAGAGAAGACCAGATTGAAGATGTTCCAGCCCCAGCCCACGGTCCGGGGAGCGTCCCAGGCGTTTCCGGTGCGGCCGAAGAGAGACAGCGATCCGTCGGACCCGCGGGCCAGGAGTTCGTAGGACCGCCCCGTGAACCCGGCCGCGCGATTGACGGATCCCACGGGCGCGGTCTCGTTGCTGTGGAGGGTTTCCCCGGAGCACGCGGTCTTGCTGGCGGTCAGGTGCGCAGCCATCCTTGAACCGGCATCGTCCTGCTGCAGCACGTAGTTCCTGCCCGTTTCCCCTGCCACGAGGAAGCCGTCACGAGTCCAGTAGATGCTGAAGTCCGGGCCTTTTCCGCCGCCGCAACCGTAGAACGTGTATGGGCCGATGTCCGTGGTCAGCGTCTTGCCCACGAATGGTTGGCCGTTGACCACGGGGTCGGGTCCGTTGCTCGGCGCGGCCGACGCCGGCAGGGGACTGAGTGCCATGGCCGCCAAAGCGGCGCCCATCAGCGTTGCCGCCACCCGCCGTCGTACGTTCCCCATCTGTGTTCCTCCCGTGTGCAGACCTGAAACCTCACTGAAGTTTAGGGGCACGCTTGGGGGAATCCTTGGAACGCTGCGCAAGGCTTGTTCGCGGCGGCATTCAGGAAACGGTCATTTTGCTCCCGTATCATTGATCCGATCGGCCAGCCGTGGGTTCCATCCTCGACCGGCCGCTTCCTTGCCAGCTTCCCAAGAGATCGCCGGAGATGTCTGCAGCAAATTCACTGGAACCGTACTCCCTGGATCTGACAACAGGGCTGCCCCGCATGGCTGCCGCGCCCACCACTCCGCGGCAGTTGTTGCGCTATGCCCGCATCCTGAAGACCGCGGCCGGGTTCGCCCAGCGCCAGTTCGATACGCTGAGCCTGTCCGATGTCGCGGCGCGGGCTGATGTGCCCCTCGGCACCCTGTACCGCTACTTCCCCTCTACCGCGCACCTCATGCTGGCCGTGTACCGGCAGCAGTTGCGGGAACTGCGCGACGGCGTCCGTCAACGCCGGGGCAAGGGCCAGTTAGCGGGCCTCATGATGGAGATTTTCCACCTGCGGGTCATGCAACCGGGAGTTGAACACTGCCTCATCCGCCCAGCGGGCAAGGATACCGATACGGCCCAGTTGCTGCGTGAGATCGATTCCCTGTCCCAGGAAGTGGTGGGATCCCTGAGCGAGGATTCCGGCAAGGACCCGGTGAAGGCACGCATCCTGTTGCATCTTGTGAGCGGCCTGGTGCAGGCCGTCCGCTGCCGAAGGCTATCGCTCTTCGAGGCCGAGAAGGACCTCAAGAAGGCCTGCAGCCTGCTGACCGGAGAGTGACTGGCCCGCCGGTGGTCAGCGGTTAAGGAACTGCCGGATGGCCTGCGCGGCCTTCTCTTTGCCGGGCCCAATCCACAGCAGGTGGGAGGGCGAATCCAATTCCACCAGCGTGGCGTTCGGCAGGCGCGATGCGAGATCCTCGGCATGTTCAAAGGCCACCCCGGCGTCCAGGCGGGATGCGGGCACCAGCGTGGGGCATCGCACGCCCGTGATGAGGTCGCCCCGGGAGACCGAGCGTTCGGGCTTCGCCTGCCTGAGGTCCTTGGTGAAGCCCCGGCCGGACTGCATGGTCCCGAAGAATCGCCTGGCCTCGGCCTTGTCCGCTGGTTCCAGCATGCCCATCAGCGTGCGGCGCGGCAGGCGGGACAACTGGGCCATCATCAGGCCCAGGCCGGTGTCCGTTCGGACCACGTGCCTGACCAGAGACCACGTGAGCCGTTCCACCCACTGGGAGAAGACCACCGGCCCCATGAGGGTCTCCGCGCGCGAGTCCGGATAAGGCAACGTGGAGGGGGCGCAGCTGTGCAGGACCAGGCGCTGGGCCTGGACACCGTGGTCGCCTGCTACGGCCATCGCCTGGAGCCCTCCGAAGGAAACACCAACCACCACAGGGTTGGTGATGCCTTGGTCCTGGCACACTTCCCGCACCAAGGGCGCGAACTCGCCCGCGGTGAGGTCACCGACGTCGGTGGCGCCGTAGCCGGGCCGCGAGAAGGAGATGACTCCGAGACCGCGGTCCGTGTAGAGGCTCCAACCGCAGTCGCTCACGGCGGAGCAGTGCCCGCCCGGGAAGAAGAGGACGTAGGGCTGGTTTCCTGGCACGGTGGCTATCTCCACCGGGCCTCGGGAAGTTGGAACCATCATGCGTTTGGCCACGGACGTCATTCTGCCTCATGACCGGCGGCCCCGGACCTCTTGAGGACTGTAGCCTGGGGTGGTGGTCTAGACCGATGGGTACCAAAAGGGCCTGTTTCGGCGTGAGCTGAATCACATATTCGGCTGGTTGAACGTTTTACTCTCGAATCGTCTCTTTAGGTATTGAATCTTGTACCCCCGCAGCTTCCCTAGGCTGGAAATACCGAAGCGGCTAGCAGCCCATACCTGCAGACTCACCGCCGGGCCAGCCACCCTTGGCCCGAACCGCAGTTCTGTTCCTGCCATTCATCACGCCGTGGGTCCACGGCTAGCCTGAGGAGACGAAGACGTGTCCATTGAGACAACTGAAGCCACTGAGAACCTGGTCCTGACCGAAGAAGAAATCTTCGAAGCCCACGAGGGCGGCAAGCTGACCGTTTCCAGCACCGTACCCCTGAACGACAAGCGCGACCTTTCCATCGCGTACACCCCCGGCGTTGCACAGGTCAGCCGCGCCATCCACGCCGACCCCAAGCTTGCGCGCACCCACACCTGGGCCGAGCGCCTGGTCGTGGTGGTCAGCGACGGCACCGCGGTCCTGGGCCTGGGCAACATCGGCCCCAGCGCCTCCCTGCCGGTCATGGAGGGCAAGTCCGCTCTCTTCAAGACCTTCGGCGACCTCGACTCCATCCCGCTGGTTCTCAACACCACCGACGTTGACGAGATCATCGAGACCCTGGTCCGCCTCCGCCCGAGCTTCGGAGCCGTGAACCTCGAGGACATCTCGGCACCGCGCTGCTTCGAACTCGAAGAGCGGCTCATCGAAGCCCTGGACGTCCCGGTCATGCACGATGACCAGCACGGCACCGCCGTCGTAGTCCTTGCAGCGCTGACCAATGCCGCCAAGGTGACCAACCGCGCCATCGAAGGCCTGAAGGTTGTTGTTTCCGGCGCCGGTGCGGCTGGCATCGCGATCGCCGAGATTCTCCTGGCTGTGGGCGTCGAGGACGTCATCCTGCTCGATTCCAAGGGCGTCATCAGCGCCGACCGGGCGGACCTGGTTGCCAATTCCGGCAGCGTCAAGGCCCGCTTCGCCCAGCGCACCAACCCCCGCGGCGTTACCGGCGGACCCGCCGAGGCCCTCACCGGCGCGGACGTCTTCGTTGGCGTTTCCTCCTCGAAGCTCGCCGAAGAGCACCTGAAGCTGATGAACGATCAGTCGATTATCTTCGCGCTCTCCAATCCTGACCCCGAGATCCTGCCCGAGGTTGCCCGCAAGCACGCGGCCGTTGTTGCCACCGGCCGCAGCGACTTCCCCAACCAGATCAACAATGTGTTGGCCTTCCCGGGTATCTTCCGCGGTGCACTGGATGCCGGCGCCCGCCGCATCACTTCGGAGATGAAGATCGCCGCTGCCCGTGCCATCGCCGAGCTGGCCGCGGAGGATCTCTCTGCGGACTACATCGTCCCGAGCCCCTTGGATGCCCGCGTGGCACCAGCCGTTACCGCGGCAGTTGCCGCCGCCGTGACCGAGTAGCGCTCACCTACGCAAGACTGACGACGGCGACGCCTCCCGTGCTGGGGAGCGTCGCCGTCGTTTCTTTTCCAACCCGAGGTCACTTGCGGCCCATTTTTGCCCTTTCTGACGGGTCGTATCTGACCCCGCGTTCCCGACGTTTTGCCCTGGAACTGCCACTTAAACTGGGGCCATGAACGCCGAACTGATCGTGACCATCCTCTGCGGCTTGGCCATAGCCGTGGGTGTCGCCGGGGTCATCATCCCCATCCTGCCCGGGAGCATCCTCATCGGCGTGAGCCTTCTGGCGTGGGCCCTTTGGGGTGGTGCAGGCGTTGTGGGCTGGGTGGTTTTTGGCATCGGGCTGGTGTTCGTTATCGCCGGAATGGCCGCAAGTGCCGTGTTGACCGGCCGGAAGCTGAAGCAGCACGGGATTCCCAACCGATCTGTTCTGGTGGGCGTGATTGTCGGCGTCGTGGGGATGTTCGTCATTCCCGTGGTGGGACTGTTTGTTGGCTTCGCCCTTGGCCTGTTGTTGAGCGAAGTTGCCCGGACCCGGGACTTCCGCTCGGCGGTCCGATCGAGCGTTGCCGCCCTCAAAGCGACGGGCATCGGCATCCTGGTGGAGTTCGCCCTGGCCTGCGCAGCGGCGAGTACGTGGGTGATCGGTGTGTGGGTCAATGCGGTGACCTGATTTTTCTCGGATCCCAGCCAAACCCGGACTGACTGTCCTTGCAGGCCCAACTGCTGTTGGCAAGGGAACCGTATCCACCTACAGCAGGGACAACTATCCCGAGGTTTGGCTGTCAGTATCTGCCACCACCCGCGCGGCCTGGCCCGGAGAGAAGGTGGCGTCCACGACTTCTCGTTGGGGCTTACGGCTGCTTCATGGGGTTATCCACATAGCTCGTTGGGGGTCTTATTCGGTGCTTCCTGCGCTGGAAGAGTGGGGGTATGGACGGGTTCTCGGCGGGTGGACATGGTGGCGTTGGTGGCGCTGCCGGGGTTGCTGCTGCCGTCGCCCCTGGGCCTTCTGCTTCGGTGTCTCCGGTCGCTGGGGCTGGGGTTGCTGCCGTCTCTGATGATGGTCCTGTTCCTGTCTTGGAAACGAACCTCTCCGCGCAGGCCGCGGTTGCGGATTTGATTGCTGTTGTTGGTGCGCTGGAGCCTGTGGGTGGGAGCGGGGTGTTGGTGGGTTTGTTGCGGGGTTTGGAGGATTTGAAGTCGGCGGTGTCGGCGGCGCAGGCGAGGGTGGCTGTGGCGTTTGATCTGGCCCAGCGCAGGGAGCAGGCCGCGGCGGGGGTGCCGGTTTCGGAGCGGGGTAGGGGTGTGGGGGCGCAGGTGGCGTTGGCGCGTCGGGAGTCCCCGAACAAGGGGGCCCGGTTGTTGGGGTTGGCGAAAGCGCTCGTGACGGAGATGCCGCGGACGTTGGCGGCGTTCGAGTCCGGGCAGTTGAATGAGTGGCGGGCGACGTTGTTGGTGCGGGAAACGGCGTGCCTGTCGGTGGAGGACCGGTGCGCGGTGGATGAGGAGTTGGCCGCGGATACGGGCACGTTCGAGGGGGCCGGGGACCGGCGGATTGTGGCGTTGGTGAAGGCTGCGGCGTATCGGCGGGACCCGGCCTCGGTGACTCGGCGGGCGGCGTACGCGGTGAATGAGCGGAGCGTGGGGTTGCGTCCGGCACCGGACACGATGACGTATTTGACGGCGTTGTTGCCTGTGGCACAGGGTGTGGCGGCGTATGCGGCGCTGACCCAGGTTGCGGGGACGGCCCGTTCTCAAGGTGATGCGCGGTCCAAGGGCCAGGTGATGGCCGATACTTTGGTGGAGCGGCTTACCGGGACCCCGGGTGGTGCTGCCGGGGTGCACCTGGAAGTGGTGATGACTGACCGGACGCTGTTGCAGGGTGATAGTGAACCGGCGAGGTTGAAGGGCTACGGCATCGTCCCGGCCGGCTGGGCGCGGGAGTTGGTCAAGCATGGCCCCGGCAACGACCCGACCACACCCGCCGGGCGGGGAACGGGCAGCGACCCGGCCGCACGCGCCGGGCGGGAAGTC